>JAOPVO010000303.1 GCA_025966155.1 Pseudonocardiales bacterium | reverse complement strand
GCACTGGTGTCCGACGCCTACCGCAATGCGCTGGCGGTCATCGGGTCGATCGAGCCGCGCATCGCCGGCGCGATCGCCAGCGAGCTCGCGGACCAGCGCTCGTCGCTCAAGCTCATCGCGAGCGAGAACTACGCCAGCCCCGCGGTCCTGCTGACGATGGGCAACTGGTTCTCCGACAAGTACGCCGAGGGCACCGTCGGCCACCGCTTCTACGCCGCATGCCAGAACGTCGACACCGTCGAGTCCATCGCCGCCGAGCACGCCCGCGAGCTGTTCGGCGCGGAGTACGCCTACGTGCAGCCGCACTCGGGCATCGACGCGAACTTGGTGGCGTTCTGGGCCGTTCTGGCCCAGCGCATCGAGTCCCCGGCCCTGGCCGAGGCCGGCGCCGGGCACGTCAACGACCTCACCGACGCCGACTGGGCGAAGCTGCGCCGCGCGCTGGGCGACCAGCGGATGCTCGGCATGTCCCTGGACGCCGGGGGCCACCTGACCCACGGCTTCCGCCCCAACATCTCCGGCAAGATGTTCGAGCAGTCCTCCTACGGCACCAATCCCGGCACGGGCCTGCTCGACTACGACTCCGTGCGCGCGCGCGCCAAGGAGTTCAAGCCCCTCATCCTGATGGCCGGCTACTCGGCGTACCCGCGGCGGATCAACTTCGCCAAGATGCGCGAGATCGCCGACGAGGTCGGCGCGACGCTGATCGTGGACATGGCCCACTTCGCGGGCCTGGTCGCCGGCAAGGTGCTCACGGGCGAGTTCGACCCGGTGCCCAACGCGCACGTCGTCACGACCACGACCCACAAGTCGCTCCGGGGCCCGCGCGGCGGCATGGTGCTGGCCACCGAGGAGTTCGCCGAGTCCGTGGATCGCGGCTGCCCCATGGTGCTGGGCGGGCCGCTCCCGCACGTTATGGCTGCCAAGGCCGTCGCGCTGGCCGAGGCCCGCCTCCCCGCCTTCGCCACCTACGCGCAGGCCGTCGCGAACAATGCCGTCGCGCTGGCCGAGGGCCTCAAGAGCCGCGGCGCCCGCTTGGTCACCGACGGCACCGACAACCACCTCGTCCTGCTGGACGTGTCGGGCTACGGGCTGACCGGCCGGCAGGCGGAGTCCGCCCTGGTCGACTCGGGCATCGTCACCAACCGCAACTCGATCCCGAACGACACCAACGGCGCCTGGTACACCTCGGGCGTGCGCCTGGGCACCCCGGCGCTGACCAGCCGCGGCTTCGGCACGGCCGAATTCGACCGGACCGCCGAGCTCATCACCGGCGTGCTGAGCGCCGCGTCAGCCTCGACCACCGCCGCCGGGGGTCCGTCGAAGGCCAAGTACGAGCTGCCCGATGGGGTGGCCGCGAACACCCGCGCGGCCGCCGCGGAGCTGCTGGACCGCTTCCCGCTCTACCCGGGCCTCGACCTGTCCTGATCATCGCCGGCTGATCGACTCCTCGGGTTCTGTCGGCGCCTCGGGGCACACTCGTGCGGTGCCCCGAAAGAACCCCACCGACCGGCGCCTCGATGGCACCGCTGCGCCCAAAGCAGTCACCCCCGATGCCGCCACCGTCCTAGGGAAGTTCTCGGCGGCCACCCGGGCTTGGTTCACCGGGGCGTTCGAGGGCCCGACCCCGGCCCAGGTCGGGGCCTGGGACGCGATCGGGCGCGGCGACCACACGCTGGTCGTCGCCCCGACCGGGTCGGGCAAGACCCTCGCCGCTTTCCTGTCCTCGCTGGACACGCTCGCGGCCGAGCCCCTGCCCGAGGATGTCCTGCGGCGGTGCCGGGTCCTCTACATCTCCCCGCTGAAGGCGCTGGCCGTGGATGTCGAGCGCAATCTGCGATCGCCGCTGGCCGGCATCCGCCAAGCCGCCGCCCGGCTCGGCGCGCCGGTGCCCGATATCACTGTGTCGATGCGGTCCGGCGACACACCAGCCGATGAGCGGCGCGCCTTCGCCAGGACCCCAGGCGACATCCTCATCACCACGCCCGAGTCGCTGTTCCTGCTGCTGACGTCCCAGGCCCGCAACTCGCTGCGCGGGGTGCAGACCGTGATCATCGACGAGGTCCACGCGGTTTGCGCGACCAAGCGCGGGGCCCACCTGGCCTTGACCCTCGAGCGCCTCGATGCGCTGCTGGAGCACCCGGCACAGCGGATCGGGCTGTCCGCCACCGTGCGCCCGCTCGATGAGGTCGCGACATTCCTGGCCGGCGGACGGCCCGTGAGCATCGTCGCGCCGCCCTCGACCAAGGTGTTCGACCTCCAGGTGGTTGTGCCGATCGAGGACATGTCCAACCTGGGCGAGCCCACCGACGACCTCACCGGCTCTGCGGCCGGGGCGTCGAAGCGGGCGTCGATCTGGCCGCACGTCGAGGAGCGGGTGCTCGATCTCGTCGAATCGCATCGATCGACGATCGTGTTCGCCAACTCCCGGCGCCTGGCCGAGCGACTGACGTCCCGGCTGAACGAGATCGCCACCGAGCGGGCGATGATGGCCCTCGAGCGCGCCACCGACAGCGCCGAGCCTGAGTCGCTGGGCGCCCTGGTCGCCCGCGCGCCGGCCCAGCTCATGGCTCAAGCCGGGTCCGGCGCGCCGGCCGATGCAGCGGGCTCGGCGGTGGTCGCGCGGGCGCACCACGGTTCGGTATCGCGCGAGCAGCGGGCGCTGGTCGAGGAGGCACTCAAGGCCGGTCAGCTCCCCGCCGTGGTTGCCACCTCGTCCCTCGAGCTCGGCATCGATATGGGCGCCGTCGATCTAGTGGTGCAGATCGAGTCGCCGCCCTCCGTGGCGGCTGGATTGCAGCGGATCGGGCGGGCCGGGCATCAGGTGGGCGCGGTCTCTCGCGGCGTGATCTTCCCCAAGTACCGCGGCGACCTCGTGCAGTGCGCCGTGGTCGCCGAGCGGATGGCCGCCGGCCAGATCGAGCGATGCGTTTCCCGCGGAACCCACTCGACGTCCTGGCCCAGCAGATCGTGGCCATGCTGGCGATGGACGAGATGACCGTCGACGAGGTCGAGGATCTCATCCGGCGCTGCGCCCCCTTCGCGGCCCTGCCCCGCACGGCACTCGAGGCCGTGCTCGACATGCTGGCCGGACGCTATCCGTCCGATGAGTTCGCCGAGCTGCGCCCGCGCATCGTGTGGGACCGCGTCACGGGCGTCCTGACCGGCCGGCCCGGAGCCCAGCGCCTCGCCGTCACCAGCGGCGGCACCATCCCCGACCGCGGGCTTTTCGGGGTATTCATGGCCAGCGGCGAGGGACCCGGCCGCCGGGTCGGCGAGCTGGACGAGGAGATGGTGTACGAATCCAGAGTCGGCGATGTGTTCCTGCTCGGGTCGTCGTCGTGGCGGATCGAGGAGATCACCCACGATCGCGTCCTGGTGACGCCCGCACCGGGCGAGGCCGGCAAGATGCCCTTCTGGAAGGGCGACTCCCCCGGTCGCCCGGTTGAGCTCGGACGGGCCCTGGGCGCGTTCCTGCGCGAGGTATCGACCGCCGAGCCGGACAAGGCAGCGGCACGGGCGCGGGCGGCGGGGCTGGACGAGTGGGGCACAGCCAACCTGCTCCAGTACATCGCCGAGCAGCGCGAGGCCACCGCCCATCTGCCCAGCGACAAGACGATCCTCATCGAGCGGTTCCGCGATGAGCTCGGTGACTGGCGCCTCATCGTGCACTCCCCGTTCGGGGCTCCGGTGAATGCGCCATGGGCGTTGGCCATCGCGGCCCGATTGCGCGAGCGGCACGGGCTCGACGTCACCTCGATGCACTCCGACGACGGCATCGTGCTGCGCCTGCCCGAGACCGAGGGCGAGCCGCCATCGGCTGAGCTGGCTATCTTCGACCCGGATGAGATCGCCGGCATCGTCACGAACGAGGTCGGCGGGTCGGCGCTGTTCGCCTCCCGCTTCCGCGAGTGCGCGGCTCGCTCGCTGCTGCTGCCCAAGCGCGATCCCCGCCGTCGCGCGCCGCTCTGGCAGCAGCGCCAGCGCGCGAATGCGCTGCTTCAGGTGGCCAGCCAGTACGGGTCGTTCCCAGTGGTCCTCGAGGCGATGCGCGAGTGCCTGCAGGACGTGTTCGATGTTCCGGGCCTGGTCGGGATCATGCGCGAACTCCAGACCCGCGCCGTCCGCGTCGTCGAGGTCGAGACGCAGGTGCCGTCGCCCTTCGCCAAATCGCTGCTGTTCGGCTACGTCGGGATGTTCCTCTACGAGGGCGATGCCCCGCTGGCCGAGCGCCGCGCGCAGGCGCTGTCCCTCGATGCCTCGCTGCTGGCCCAGTTGCTCGGGTCGACGGAGCTCAGGGAGCTGCTGGACCCGGATGCGATGGCGCAGGTCGAGCAGGAGGCGCAGCGCCTGGTCGAATCGCGCCGCGCCCGCGGGGTGGACTCGGTGCACGACCTGCTGCGCGGCATCGGCGATCTGGCCACCGACGAGGCGATCGCCCGCGGCGCCACCCCGCAGGATCTCGCCGCGCTCGAGGAGGCCCGCCGCGCGATCCGGGTGCGTATAGCCGGCGAAGAGCGCTGGATGGCCATCGAGGACGCCGGGCGCATCCGCGACGCGCTCGGCGCCGCGCTGCCGGTCGGCGTGCCCGAGGTGTTCACCGAGCCCGTCCGCGACCCGCTGGGCGACCTCGTCTCGCGCTTCGCCCGAACCCACGGGCCATTCCAATCCATCGACGTCGCGTCGCGGCTGGGCCTGGGCGCGGCCGTCGTCACTGGCGTGCTCGAGCGGCTGCAGGCGTCCGGCCGGGTCATGTCCGGGGAGTTCCGGCCCGGCGGCAGTGGGCTCGAATGGTGCGATGCCGAAGTGCTCCGCGCCATCCGCCGCCGCTCCCTCGCGGTGCTGCGACAGGAGATCGAGCCGGTCGAGCCGGCCGCTCTGGCCCGCTTCGCCCCGGCTTGGCAGGGCATCAGCGGGCGCTCGTCGGCGCGCGGCGTCGACGGCGTGCTGCGGGCGGTCGAGCAGCTGGCCGGCGTCCCGATCCCGTCCAGCGCGCTCGAGACCCTCATCCTGCCGGCACGGGTAGCCGACTATTCACCAGCGATGCTGGACGAGCTCACCGGCGCTGGCGAGGTGCTCTGGTGCGGGGCCGGCTCGCTCGGCGGATCCGACGGATGGGTGTGCCTCTCCCCCGCCGACACCGCTGACCTGCTGCTGCCGCCGCCCGCTCCGCTGGAGGCCTCGGAGATTCAGGTGGCTGTGCTCGCCGCACTGGGCGCAGGCGGCGATGACGTGGGAGCACTGTTCTTCCGCGCGCTTTCCGACCGCGTGGGCTCGACCGACGACGCCGCGCTGGCCGCAGCGGTGTGGGACCTCGTGTGGGCCGGGCAGCTGACCAACGACTCCCTGGCGCCGCTGCGGGCGCTGCGGCTCGGGGCCGGTCGCGCACCGACCGTCCGAGCGCGGCCCCAGCGGGCCCGCTACGGACGGTCGCTGGCCGGCAGCCGCCCGTTCGTCCCGGCTCGCACCGGCCCCCCGTCGATGACCGGGCGATGGTGGCTGCTGCCCGCTCGCGATGGCGAGCCCACGCTCCGGGCCCACGCGGCGGCGGAGGCCCTGCTCGACCGCTATGGCGTCGTCACCCGGGGGGCGGTTGTGGCCCAGCGCCTCCCCGGCGGCTTCTCTGCGGTGTACCCGGTGCTGAAGGCGGCCGAGGAGTCCGGGCGGGCCCGGCGCGGGTACTTCGTCGACGGGCTCGGGGCGGCGCAGTTCGCCACGCCGGGCGCCGTGGATCGGGTGCGGGCCTATGCCGCCGCCGACCGGACGGCCACCCCCGCGCTGGTGCTGGCCGCGACCGATCCGGCGAATGTCTACGGCGCGGCGCTGCCCTGGCCCGTTCACGGGGCCGCGGCTGAGGTCGCGCTCGTGGGCCCCGATCTGGACTCCCCCGGCCTCGAGCCAGTCCCCATCCGCAAGACCACCCGGGGCCATCAGCCGGCACGCAAGGCCGGCTCGCTGGTGGTGCTGGTCGACGGCGAGCTCGCCCTCTATGTCGAGCGCGGCGGCAAGACCCTGCTGTCGTTCAGCGACGATCCCGCGGTGCTGGCGCCGGCCGCCGATGCGCTGGCGCTCAGCGCCCGCGGCGGCAGCCTCGGGAAGCTGCAGGTCGAGCGGGCCGATGGCGCGCCGGTTGCCGCGTCCGCACTGGGCGAGGCGCTCGAGGCAGCTGGGTTCCGGCCCACCCCCCGCGGCCTGCGGCTGCGCAGCTGAGCGGGCGCGGTGCGCAGGCGCGGGCCCCGGGTAGAGCCACTCCCATGCCCATCGCATCGTTCGACGGGGTCGTCCGCGCCGCGGCCGACCGGCGGGCGATCATGATCGGCTACGCGCCCTGGGACGTCACCGCCGCCGCGAAGGGCGGTGCGACCACCATCGCTGTCCTGGCCGGCGGGTACTCCCTAGCCCTCCGAGCCGGCCGGTACGGCGCCGATGAGCTGGCCGGGGCCGCGGATGCCTGAGGGCGATACCGTCTGGCTGGCGGCCAAGCGCATGAACCAGGCGCTGGCCGGCCGGCCGGTCAGCCGGTTCGAGCTGCGCACACCGACGCTGGCCCTGGTAGACCTGACCGGCGCGACGGTGGTCGGGGTGGCCCCGGTGGGCAAGCACATGCTCATCCGGTTCGAGGACGCCGCCGCGGGCGCAGTGACCCTGCACTCGCATTTCCGGATGGATGGCAGCTGGCGGCTGTCCCGCCCGGGCGCCCCTCGCGGTGGCGGGCCCGACCATCAGATCCGCGCCATCATCGACAACGCCGATTGGCAGGCGACCGGCATGCGCCTGCACGATCTGTCGGTCCTGGCCACCGCGGACGAGCACCGCGTCGTCGGGCACCTGGGGCCGGACATCCTGCACGAGGACTGGGCCGGCGCCGGCGTCGCGGAGGCGATCCGGCGGATCGAGGCGAACCCCGCCCGCGCGATCGGCGAGGCACTGCTGGACCAGCGGCTGGTCGCAGGCATCGGCAACCTCTACAAGGGCGAGACGCTGTTCCTCGAGCGCACCAACCCGTGGACGGCCACCGGCGACGCCGATGTCCCGCGACTGCTTGCCACCGCCCATCGCCTGATGCGCGCCAATCGGGACCACCCCGAGCAGAGCACAACCGGGCGCACGGCCCGGGGCCAGGACCACTGGGTCTACGGCCGATCGGGCGCGCCGTGCCTGCGCTGCCGCACGCCGATCGTCACGGCCTATCAGGGCGACCGGGCCCAGGAGCGCATCACCTTCTGGTGCCCGACATGCCAGCCGGGCGGCCCGCAGGCTCCCTGAGGAGCACTGGCGAGCCGCCCGGATGAGCTGGCTAAGGAGAGATCAGCCTACGGCTGGGTCTCGGCCTTCTCGGTCGTGATGGCCGGTGCGGCCGTCCCGCCGGTGCCCGTGCCCAGCGATGCGCGGATCTCGTCTAGGCGGGCGGAGCCGGCCATGTCGAGGGTCGCGCGGCGAACCTCCAGCATGCGGCCCTCGACCGAGTTCTGCGCGAGGTCGGCCTGGCCGAGCGCGGTGGCGTAGCGCTTCTCGATCTTGTCCCGAACCTCCTCCAGCGAGGGGGTGTTGGACGGCGCCGCCAGCTCGCTCATCTGGTTGAGCGACGCGGAGACCTGCTCCTGCATCTTGGCCTGCTCGAGCTGGCTGAGCAGCTTGGTGCGCTCGGCCAGACGCTGCTGCAGGATCATCGCGTTGTTCTGCACGGCCTCGCGGGCCTGGCCCGCGGCCTGCAGCGACTGGTCGTGCAGCTGCTTGAGGTCCTCGACCGAGGACTCGGCGCTCACCAGCTGGCTGGCCAGGGTCTGCGCGGTGGCTTCGTACTCCCCGGCCTTGACCTCGTTGCCCTCGGCGCGCGCCTTGTCCGCGAGAACCAGGGCCTGGCGGGTCTGCGCCTGCAGGGCCTCGATCTGGCCGAGCTGACGGTCGAGCTTCATCTCCAGCTGGCGCTGGTTGCCGATGACATTGGCGGCCTGCCGGGTCAGCGCCTCGTGCTGGCTCTGCGCTTCCTGGATGGCCTGCTGGATCTGGATCTTCGGGTCGGCCTTCTCGTCGATCTTGTTGTTGCTCCACGCGGTCATGTACCGCCACGCTTTGATGATCGGATTCGGCTTGGCCATCGATTCCCTCTCGGTTGCCGGGACGCGCGGCGCGTCCAGATGAGCTGCGGATATCGTGCCACGTCAGCGGCGTCTGCACGCGCGCCCGCCGCAGCGAAATAAGCCGGCTCAGGCGACGATGGGCAAGCCGCGCACCAGCGCAGCGGCGCCGGACGCGACCGATGTCGCGGAGTTGTCCTCGCACGGCGTCGACACGAAGGAGGACAGCCACCGCAGGACCAGCTCGCCCCCACCGCGACGGCTGCGCTCCAGCGCGGCCCGAAGCTCGTCGGCGCATCGGCGCCAGTGCGGCGACGAGAGATCGATGCGGGCGATGGCGGCGACCGTGGCGGGCTCGGATTCGCTCAGCGCCCGCAGGAGCGGGTGCCGCCCGATCCGGAGCGCGGCCTCGGCCAGGGCGTCGCCCAGCGGCAGCGCCTCCAGGCCGACGAGCAGAGCCTGCACCTCGTCGGCGAGCACGGCATCGAGCACGGCCTCGCGGCTGCGGAAATGGTTGTACAGGGTGGCCTTGGCGATACCCGACGCCGCCGCCACCTGCGTCATCGTGATCGACGTCCCGGAGGCGGCGATGGCGATACGCGCCCCGTCTAGGACGGCGCCGCGGGTGCGGGCCATCGCGTTGCCCGCCCGCGAGGTCCCGCGCAGCGCCGGGCGATGCGGCTGAGCCGGGCTCGCACTATCTGGCGCCGTGCTGGCAGTTGCGGCACCGGCAGGCGCAGTCGCTGTCGGCGCGGTGCCGACGGGTGCGGTGCCGACGGGTGCAGTCGCACCGCCAGCGGACACGGTCGGCGCGAAGAGGAAGTCCAGCGGATCCACTCGCGCGGAGGGCACGGTCACGCGCCCGACGCTAGCCAAGCGCGCAAGCGGATCGAGTTAGGCGCGCCCAGCGAGGACGGGTAGAAGCTGTCGAGAGTGTGCGGTCAGGCCGCGACGGTGGACCCGGAACGGACCTGCGGCCCGGCGGGGCGGCGCAGGGCCGGGCGAAGCTGCCCCGAGGCCGACGCTGTGGCGACCCGCGTGCGGTCGGCCAGCAGCTCGGCGCGGTGCAGCGAATCGCTGACCTCGCGGAACAGCTCAGACAGCGTCACGTCGAGCGCCGAGCAGATTGCGGCGAGCAGCTCCGAGGAGGGCTCCTTCTGACCGCGCTCGATCTCGGAGAGGTAGCCCAGGCTGACCCGGCCCGCAGTCGAGACCTCGCGCAGCGTGCGGCGCTGACGCAGCCGGATACTGCGAAGGGTCTCACCGATTGTCTGGCGAAGAACTGCCACGAAGACTCCTTTCCCGCGCAACGAATCCCCAGCGGGAGTCGAGCCTCAAACTTACGCCGCCCCTGGGACAAGCCTCGGAAGCGGCGACGTATGTGCTCAACGGGGCGCCTGGGCAGAAGATTCCCCGACCAGAAGCGTCAGGGCCGCCTGCACAGATGCCTCGCGGATAGCCGCCCGATCGCCATCCAGGCGCAGCTCGCGCACCACCGTCCGGCCCGGTCCGGCGAGGGCGAGGAACACCGTCCCGACTGCCTTGCCGTCCTGCGGCGAGGGCCCGGCCACACCGGTGATGCCCAGGCCGAACGATGCCCCCAGCCGGTCCCGCGCCCCCTCGGCCAGTCCGGCGGCGACATCGGGGTCCACGGCGCCGCGCTCCGCGAGCAGGTCGGTGTCGACGCCCGCGAGGGATGCCTTCAGGTCGGTGGCATAGACGACGAGCCCGCCGCGGAACGTCGCGCTGCTGCCCGCCGCGGACGTGAGGGCGGCGGCAATCAGGCCGCCGGTCAGGGACTCGGCGGTGGCGACGGTGCTGCCCGACGCCCGAAGCGCAGCGTGCGCCTGCGCCACCAGGCCCGCAACCGCAGCCGACTCGCTCATGCGGTCGGCCGGGTCTGCACCCGGGCCCGCCGGCGGGCCCGGCCGAGGCGCCGGAGCCGGATCGCGCGGTGCACGTAGTCGGCCCCGGTGATCAGCGTGAGCACCACCGCGGCGGCCATGATGACCGCGGCCACCGAATGCCATAGGCCCGACAGCGGCAGCACATACAGCCCGATCGCGATCGCCTGGAGCAGTGTCTTGACCTTGCCGCCGCGACTGGCGGGGATCACGCCATGGCGGATCACCCAGAACCGCAGCAGGGTGACGCCGACCTCGCGCACGAGGATGACGATGGTGATCCACCAGTTCAGCAGATCGAGCATCGACAGGCCCACAAGCGCGGTGCCGATCAGCGCCTTGTCGGCGATGGGGTCGATCAGCTTGCCGAATTCGGTGACCAGGCCGCGCTTGCGGGCCAGGTCCCCGTCGATGCTGTCGGTGATCGCCGCGACGGCGAACACGAACCAGGCCCAGAACCGCCAGGCCGAGTTGCTGCCGTCCTCGTGGAACAGCACGACGGCGAAGACCGGGACCAGCAGCAGGCGCAGCATCGTCAGCGCGTTGGCGATGTTGAGCGTGGGAGCCTGATCGATCGGGTCGGCCAGCGGATCGGTGCGGGGCGGCCCGACCCGCTTCTCGCCTGGGTCGGGCATCGGCCGCTGCGGCGCCGGCCGCTGCGTCATGGACGCACGCGGGCGATGAGATCCACTCCGACAGCGTCGACCACGGTCGCCGCGATGAAATCCCCGCGTGTCACTGCCGGCTGGCCGGCCTCCAGCGTCAGCGTCGTGATGCCGTCCACATCGGGGCCCTGGTGCTCGGCCCGGCCGGTGACCTCGCCGGTGTCCGGGTCGACGCTCTCGACGTGCACGAGGACATCGTCGCCGATGCGGTCCTCGGCGCGCTGGTTCATCAGCTCGTCGGCCAGGGAGGTGATGCGCTCGACCCGGGCGGCGATGGTGTCGGCGTCGTGCTTGCCCTCGAACCCGGCCGCGGCCGTGCCGTCCTCGTCGGAATAGCCGAAGACCCCGATGAAGTCCAGGCGCGCGCGGGACAGGAAGTCCTCGAGCTCGACGACGTCATCCTCGGTCTCGCCCGGGAACCCGACGATGACGTTGGAGCGCGCCCCGAGCGCCGGCGCGATCGCCCGGGCGCGGCCCAGCAGGTCCAGGAAGCCCTCGGTGGACCCGAACCGCTTCATCCGGCGCAGGACGGCCTCGCTGGAGTGCTGGAACGACAGGTCGAAATAGGCGGCGACGCCCACGGTGCTGGCTATGGTCTCCAGCAGCGACGGGCGGAGCTCGGCCGGCTGGAGGTACGACACGCGGATGCGGTCGACGCCGGGGATCGAGGCGAGGCGCGGCAGCAGCGTCTCGAGCGCGCGCAGGTCGCCGAGGTCCTTGCCGTACGACGTGGAGTTCTCGCTGACCAGCACGAGCTCGCGGACACCGGTGGAGGCCAGCCACTGCGCCTCGGCCAGCACCTCATCGGGCGTGCGGGACACGAACGCGCCGCGGAAGGACGGGATCGCGCAGAAGGTGCAGCGCCGGTCGCAGCCCGAGGCCAGCTTCAGGTAGGCGGTGGTTGCGTCGTCGAGGCGCTTGCGGGCCGCGGGCGCGCCGTCGGCGGTCGGCAGCCAGGCGTGCCCTGGCACCGATACCGACGCGACGGCAGCCGGGCGATGGACCGGGCTGATAGGCAGCAGGGTGCGGCGGTCGCGCGGTGCGTGCGGGGCGATGGATCGCCCGGCGAGCACATCGTCGAGGCGCGCGCCGATGGATTCGTACTGATCGAAGCCGAGCACGGCGGCGGCCTCGGGCAGCGAATCGGCCAGCTGGCCGCCGTAGCGCTCGGCCAGGCACCCTACGGCGACGACCTTCTTGCCGGTGTCGCTGGCGGCCAGGATCGTGTCGATCGAGTCCTGCTTGGCGGCGTCGACGAACCCGCAGGTGTTGACCAGGAGGATGTCGGCGTCGTCCTCGCTGGACACCGACCAGCCACCAGCGCCGAGGCGGCCGGCGAGCTCCTCGGAGTCCACCTCATTGCGCGCGCACCCGAGGGTGATGAGGGCTACGCGGCGAGCTGGGGCGGACGTCACTGCTGAAGCCTACCGTCGCGCCGGGGCTCGCCCGCCGGTTGTCTAGGCTGCTGCCTCGTGACGGAGGCTGTGGCGCGGCGGGCCCGCACCGCCGATGTGGCGGGCATCAAGGCCCTCGTCGACCTCTACACCGGCCGCCGGCTGCTGCTGGCCAAGGACATGGTGACCCTCTACGAGACCGTCCAGGAGTTCTGGGTGATCGAATCCGAGGGGATCGTCGTCGGCTGCGGGGCCCTGCACGTGCTCTGGGAGGACCTCGCGGAGATCCGGACGGTAGCGGTCCATCCCGACGCCCGGGGGCGCCGGCTGGGCGATGTGCTGATGACCAGCCTGATCGGCGGCGCCCGGGAGCTGGGCCTCTCCCGGCTATTCGCCCTGACCTTCGAGACCGGCTTCTTCGGGCGCCACGGCTTCGTCGAGATCGAGGGGACGCCGGTCGCGCCTGACGTCTACGCGCAGTTGCTGCGCTCGTATGACGCCGGTGTGGCTGAGTTCCTCGACCTCGAATACGTCAAGCCGAACACCCTGGGCAACAGCCGGATGCTCCTGACGCTGTAGGCCGCCCGATCGCCGGAGGACCCAGGTCACTATCTCTGGTCGCTCAGCCGCGGGCGTCGCCCGGGTAGCCCTCGAGCTCGTCGGGCACGCCGTCCCATTCGGTGTCGGGCTCGACGTCGTCCAGAACGTCCTGGCGCGGTGCGTCCTCGACCGCTGCTCCCGGGAGCGCGCCGCCGGTCTTGAGCGCGAACACGATCCCGTCCATCTCATCGGGGGCCACGAGCACATCGCGGGCCTTCGAGCCCTCGGACGGGCCGACGATGTCGCGGCTCTCCATGAGGTCCATCAGCCGCCCGGCCTTGGCGAAGCCGACCCGGAGCTTCCGCTGGAGCATCGAGGTCGATCCGAACTGCGTCGACACGACCAGCTCGACGGCAGCGACCAGCAGCTCGAGGTCGTCGCCGATGTCGGCGTCGATGTCCTTCTTCGCCGCGACGGGGGCAGTGACGTCCTCGCGGTACATCGGCTGGAGCTGGGTCTTGCAGTGGTCGACGATCGCCTTGATCTCGGAGTCGGTGACGTACGCGCCCTGGATGCGGGCCGGCTTGGACGCCCCCATCGGCAGGAACAGCCCGTCGCCCTTGCCCAGCAGCTTCTCCGCGCCGGGCTGGTCGAGGATGACGCGGGAGTCGGTGACCGACGAGGTCTTGAACCCCAGCCGCGACGGCACATTGGCCTTGATCAGGCCGGTGACGACATCGACCGACGGGCGCTGGGTGGCGATGACCAGGTGGATGCCGGCCGCCCGGGCCAGCTGAGTGATGCGCACGACCGCGTCCTCGACATCGCGCGGGGCGACCATCATCAGGTCGGCCAGCTCGTCGATGATGACCAGCAGGTAGGGATAGGTCTGGTAGACCCGCTCGCTGCCGGGCGGCGCGATGAGCTCGCCGGCGCGGACCTTGCGGTTGAAGTCGTCGATGTGGCGGACGCCGGAGTGCTCCATGTCCTCGTACCGCAGGTCCATCTCGCGCACGACCCAGGCGAGGGCGTCGGCGGCCTTCTTCGGGTTGGTGATCACCGGCGTCACCAGGTGCGGGATGCCCTGGTACGCGCCGAACTCGACCCGCTTGGGGTCGATGAGCACCATGCGGACCTCCTCGGGCGTGGCCCGCAGCAGGATCGACAGGATCAGGGAGTTGATGCAGCTGGACTTGCCCGCGCCGGTGGCGCCGGCGACCAGGAGGTGGGGCATCTTGGCCAGGTTGGCCAGGACGAATCCGCCTTCGACGTCCTTGCCCAGCGCCGCCAGCAGCGGGTGGTGGTCGCGCTGCGCCGCACCGGAGCGCAGGACATCGCCGAGCATGACGATCTCGGGGTCGGTGTTGGGGATCTCGACGCCGACCGCGCTCTTGCCGGGGATGGGGCTGATGATCCGCACATCCGGGCTCTTCACCGCGTAGGCGATATTGCGGGCCAGCTGGGTGATGCGCTCGACCTTGACCCCCGGGCCCAGGGTGACCTCGTACCGGGTGACCGTCGGCCCGCGGGTGAAGCCGCTGACCGTGCAGTCTACGGAGAACTCGCTGAACACCTGGGTGAGCGACGCGATGACCTCGTCGTTGGCCTTGGTGTGCTCGGCGTGCGGGTCCCCGTCCTTCAGCAGCGACGTCGGCGGGAGCGTGTACAGCCCGCCGCCGTTGTGCAGCTCGAGCTGGGTCGGGCGGGTGATCGTCGGCAGGTCCTCCTCGACGAGGATCCGCTTCGCGGTAGGGCGGGGCCGGCGCGCAGCTGGGACGGGCTCGGCGTCCGCCGGCGGCTCAGCCAGGTCGAGGTCGGCCGCCGTCGGCAGCACCGACGTCGCCTCCAGGTCCTCGGCCGCAACCGGGAAGGGGTCCTCGAGGTACGGGTCCGGCGCCACCTCGCGGTCGAAGCGCCGCACGCCCCGGGCGAGCTTCCGCGTCGTGCCGGGGCTCTTGCCGGTGGCGGGGTCGTTCAGCGAGCCGGCGGCCGGCAGCGGCGCGTCCTCGTCCAACGCGTCGGCGTCGGCGTCATGCAGCAGGCCGCGCAGCGACAGCGCGCCGAGCAGCTCGCGCACCTGCTCGGGCAGCTGACGCAGCGGGGTGGCGGTGACGACCAGGCTGCCGAAGACGCCGATCAGGAACAGCAGCGGGACCGCAAGCGCGGCCGAGAGGCCGTTCTCCAGCGGCGAGGCGATGGCGAAACCGGCGATGCCCCCGGCGTAGGACCGGTCGTGGCCGCTGCTCGGCGAGGCCGCCCAGAGGTGCAGCAGGCCCAGGATGCTGATGGCCAGCGCGCCGCCGCCGACGACGATCCGGCCGCGCTGATCGGGCTTGGGTACCTGGCGCAGCATGTGCACGCCGCCGACGGCCAGCAGGACCGGCACGGCCAAAGCCCCGTTGCCGACGCCCAGGCGCACTAGGGCGGCCAGCGCCCGGCCGATGGGGCCCGCAGCATCGAACCAGATGGCGACGGCGGCGATCGCGGCCGCAGCCACGACCGTGAAGCCGGCGGCGTCGCGACGATGCTCGGGCGGCAGGTCGCGGGCGGTGGCCGCCTGGCCGCCGATGGCTCGCGCAGCGGACCCCGCCATGACCGCGAGCGCGCGCCAGATCCCGCGCAGCGCGCGCACGAAGACAGCAAGCGGACCGGGTCCGCGGCGAGCCGGCGGGCGACTGCCCTTGGCCGGGCCGCGGGCGGGGCCCGAGCCCCGTCGGGCAGCAGGCGCGCTGGACGGACGGCGGGTACGGGTGCTTGTCGCGGCGGCCACGCGCCAACCGTAACCCTCGATCTGACGTTGACGTTGGCGCCGCGCGGGCGAGCCGGCTCCTAGTGCGCGGTGATGAGCGCAGCCTGCTCCGGCGTGAGCAGACCGGCGGCGTGCAGGTCCTGGCGCAGGTGGGAGATCTCGTGGTCGTCGGCGTCCAGCAGAGGCGGCCGGACCGAGCCGGCCGGGCGCCCGAGCAGTGTCAGCGCGGCCTTGACCAGGACAACGCCCTGGGCCTTGAAGATGCCCGTGAAGATCGGCAGCAGCTGGCGGTGCAGGCGCAGCGCCTCGGCCACATCGCCGCGCTCGTAGGCCTCGATCATGGCCTTGGCGCCGACGCCGCTGACGTGCGTCGAGGTGCCCACGACACCGATGCCGCCCACGGACAGCAGCGGAAGGGTCATCGCGTCGGTGCCGCAGTAGAAGGCCAGCCCGGTCTCGGCCATGACGGCCGAGGAGAACTCGAGGTCGAGCTTGGCGTCCTTGACCGCGACGATGCGCGGGTTCTCGGCGGCCCTGGCGAAGGTGGCCGCGGCGATGGCGGTGCCGGTGCGATGCGGGATGTCGTACAGCATCACCGGCAGGTCCGCGGCATCGGCGATCGAGGCGAAGTGCGCGGCAATCCCGGCCTGCGGGGGCTTGGAGTAATAGGGCGTCACGACCAGGAGGCCATCCGCGCCGGCCTTCTCGGCCTGCTGCGCCAAGTGGATCGAGTGCACGGTGTCGAAGGTCCCGACGCCGGCGACGACCACGGCGCGATCCCCGACCGCCTCGGCCACGACCCGCACCAGATCGGCCTTCTCGGCATCGGTGGTGGTGGGCGCCTCCCCGGTCGTGCCATTGATGACCAGCCCGTCGTTGCCTTGCTCGTCCACGAGATAACGGGCGAGATCGGCGGCGGCGGCGAGGTCGACCTCCCCCGCGACGCCGAACGGCGTGACCATGGCTGTGAGAAGTCGTCCGAAGGGCCTTGACGGCTCGGTCCCGCGCATCCGCACACCGTACCGGGACTCACCTGTGCCGCGTACCGTCCTTTCCACCCCCGAGGAGTCGACGTGGCCTCATCGCTGATCAATCCCTGGCTGGCCTGGCGCCAGGGCGATGACCCGCGCTCCGTCGCGCGCACCGCCGCCCTCGCCCATGAGCGCTTCGTGTCCGGCGACGCCCGGCCGGGCGCCGGGCGCAGCCGCCGTCTGGACGTCCGCTCGGTGGTCCTGGACTCCTGGCGCCGCTCCCGGGCGGGCGGGGTCGACCCCGACGGCGTGCTGCCGCCGATGGCCTGGGACGCCGATGAGCTGCTGCAGGCGCGGGCCGCCTCGCCGTTGGCGGCGATCATGCCGGTGGTGCGCCGGCTGCTGGTCGAGAATGCCGCCGACGCCGGGCTGCTGGTCGCCGTCGCCGATGCCGACGGGCGCCTGCTGTGGGTCGAGGGCGAGACGCACCTGCGCGATCGCGCCGCCGATATGCATTTCCTGGAGGGCGCCCGCTGGGGCGAGCTCGACGCGGGCACCAATGCACCGGCCCTGGCCATCCGCCACGACCATGCGGTGCAGGTGTTCGCCAGCGAGCACTTCCACCGCGAGGTGCAGATGTGGAGCTGCTCGGCCGCCCCCGTCCACGACCCGATAACCGGCGTCGTTCTCGGCGCCATCGATATCACCGGCGGGGACCACGTCGCCGCGCCGCAGATCCTCGCGCTGGTGAATGCGACCGTGGCCGCCGCCGAGGCGCAGCTGCTTGTCCGCCAGCAGACGGCGCCGTCCCCGCGGGCGCGTCGCGCCGCCCGCCCGGCCGCATCGACCGCATCGACCGCATCGACCGCATCGACCGCATCGACGGCCGCGACCCAGCTGCGCGTGCTCGGCGCCGCCCGGCCGACGATCCTCAGGGGCACGACGGCGACGCGCCTGACCCTCCGCCACGCCGAGATCCTGCTGCTGCTCGCCGCACGGCCGGACGGGATGTCGGCCGACGACCTGGCAATGCGACTGGATGAGCGGGATCTCGACGCCGTCACCGTCCGGGTCGAGATGTCGCGGCTGCGCTCGGTGCTGGGGCCGGACGCGCTGTCCTCCCGCCCCTACCGCCTGACCACTGCGATGGACATCGACGCGGCCCGGCTGCGGCGCATGGTCGATGCCGGCGACTCCGCCACCGCGCTCGGTCAGTACGCCGGGCCGATCCTGCCCGCGTCCCAGGCGCCCGGGGTCGTGGAGCTGCGGGACGAGCTGCACTGGCTGCTGCGCGCGTCGGCACTGGCCAGCGCCGATGCCGACACGCTGCTGCGCTGGTGCGCGGCGCCGCACGGCGCCGATGACATCGAGGCCTGGGAGGCCGCGGTCGATGCGCTCGCGCCCGCGTCGCCGCGGCGGCCCTCGGTGCTGGCCGGTCTGGCCGCGGCCAACCGCCGACTCGGCTAGCCCGGCTCTGCAACGTCCGTGCAACTCTGCGGGTCCTAGCGTCGGGTGTCCCAGGTCACACCGACGTGCGAGAGGACCAGCAGCGATGACGATCTACAAGAACCCGGGATCTCCCGATTCGGTCATGACGTTCAAGTCGCGGTACGAGAACTGGATCGGCGGCCAGTGGGTGCCGCCGGTCAAGGGCCAGTACTTCGAGAATCCGAGCCCCGTCAACGGGCAGGTCTTCTGCGAGGTCGCGCGGGGCACCGCCGAGGACATCGAGCTGGCGCTGGACGCCGCCCACGCCGCCGCCCCCGCATGGGGCAAGACATCCCCGGCCGAGCGCGCGATCATCCTGAACAAGATCGCCGACCGCATCGAGGCCAACCTCGAGTCGATCGCCGTGGCCGAGGCATGGGACAACGGCAAGCCGGTGCGCGAGACGCTGGCCGCTGACATTCCCCTTGCGGTGGACCATTTCCGCTACTTCGCCGGGACGATCCGGGCGCAGGAGGGCGGCCTCACCCAGCTCGACGAGGACACCGTCGCCTACCACTTCCACGAGCCGCTGGGCGTCGTCGGCCAGATCATCCCCTGGAACTTCCCCATTCTGATGGCGACCTGGAAGCTGGCCCCTGCGCTGGCCGCCGGGAATGCCGTTGTGCTCAAGCCGGCCGAGCAGACACCCGCGTCGATCCTGTATCTGATGGAGCTCATCGGCGATCTGCTGCCGCCAGGCGTGCTGAATATCGTCAACGGCTTCGGCGTCGAGGCGGGCAAGCCGCTGGCGTCCAGCCCGCGCATCGCCAAGATCGCTTTCACCGGCGAGACCACGACCGGGCGGCTGATCATGCAGTACGCGTCCCAGAACCTGATCCCGGTGACGCTGGAGCTCGGCGGCAAGAGCCCGAACATCTTCTTCGCGGACGTGATGGCGCAGAATGACGACTTCCAGGACAAGGCGCTCGAGGGCTTCACGATGTTCGCCCTCAACCAGGGCGAGGTCTGCACCTGCCCGTCGCGCGGGCTGATCCAGCGCTCGATCTACGACGAGTTCCTCGAGCTGGCGGCGATCCGGACGAAGGCCGTCCGACAGGGCAACCCGCTCGACACCGACACCTCGATCGGCGCGCAGGCGTCCAACGACCAGCTCGAGAAGATCCTCAGCTATCTGAAGATCGGGGTCGAGGAAGGCGCCCGCGTCGTCACCGGCGGCGAGCGCTCGGATCTGGGCGGGGACCTGTCCGGCGGGTACTACGTGCAGCCCACGATCTTCGAGGGCAACAACAAGATGCGCGTATTCCAGGAGGAGATCTTCGGCCCGGTCGTCTCGGTCACCAGCTTCGACGACTATGACGAGGCCATCTCCATAGCCAACGACACGCTCTACGGGCTCGGCGCCGGCGTCTGGTCCCGCGATGGCTCGGTGGCCTACCGCGCCGGGCGCGACATCAAGGCCGGCCGCGTCTGGACGAACTGCTACCACCAGTACCCGGCCGGCGCGGCCTTCGGCGGGTACAAGCAGTCCGGTATCGGCCGGGAGAACCACAAGATGATGCTCGACCACTACCAGCAGACCAAGAACCTCCTCGTCAGCTACTCCCCCAAGGCGCTCGGCTTCTTCTAAGCCGGTCCAATTCGATAGGCGGTACGGACAATGACGTTCGACGAAGCCAGCGACGAACGCAGCACCCTGCTCGCGCCGCCCAATCGAGTGGTTGCGAGCCTCCAGGCGGCGGAGCTGATCCGCCTCCTGGAGGACCGCAACGGAGCTCTGATGTTCCATCAATCCGGCGGCTGCTGCGATGGATCGTCGCCTATGTGCTATCCGCGCGGCGACTTCATCGTCGGCGATCGCGACATCCTGCTCGGCGAGCTGATCGTCGACGACTCGCATGAGCTCGACGCCCCCCGCGTGTGGATCTCCAGCAGCCAGTTCGAGGCGTGGCGGCACACCCAGCTCGTGCTCGACGTCGTGCCCGGGCGCGGCGGCGGCTTCAGCCTGGAGTCCCCGGAGGGCGTGCGCTTCCTGACCCGCGGCCGGGTGTTCTCAGCCGAGGAGCAGGCAGCGCTCGAGGCGGCCCCGCCGCTGACCGGCGCCGACCTGGAGAACGGCGCCGTTGTGGCGCCGCCGAGCTGGCCGACCATCATCGACGCGGCCGAGCTGGCCGACGTCTGCGCCGTGCCGCTGCCCCCGGCGTGACCTAGAGCCAGCCGCGCTTGCTGAACACCACGTACAGCGTGAGGCTGACCATCAGCATCGCGCACACCGCGAATGGATAGCCCCAGTACCAATGCAGCTCGGGCATGTGGTCGAAGTTCATGCCGTACACCGTGCCCACCAGGGTCGGGGCGAACAGGATGGCGGCCCAGGCGGAGATCTTCTTGACCTCCTCGTTCTGCAGGTTGCTGGCCTCGCTGAGGCTCTTCATCTCCTCGTTCTGCCGCTGCGCCACCAGCGTGGCGTTCACCGTCAGCATGTCGCGCAGCAGCTGCCGGAATCCATCGACCTTCTCGTTGACCACGGTGACGTGGTCGGCGACATCGCGCAGGTGGCGGCGCAGCTCCTCGTCGATGCCGTACTTGTCGAACCCGGCGGCCAGCGACGCGATCATCCCAGGCAGCGGGTGGATCGCCCGCTGGAACTCGATCACCTCGCGGGACAGCTCATAGATGCGCCGCGACACCGCCGGATCGCCATTGAAGACCTCGATCTCGATCTCGTCGATGTCGTTCGACAGGCCGGCGACGACCGGGCTGTACTCGTCGACGACGGTGTCCATGATCGCGTATAGAACCGCCTCGGGCCCGCGCCCGAGCAGCTCCGGATCGGCCTCCATCCGGGCCCGCACCGTCGAGAGGTCCGGGGATTCGGCATGGCGCACCGTGGCGACGAACCGGGCGCCGACGAAGACGTGCAGCTCGCCGAACTCGACCTCCTCGGCGGCGTCGACGTAGCGGGCCGCACGCAGGACCACCAGCAGCGTGTCGCCGTAGCGCTCGAGCTTCGGGCGCTGATGGGCGGTGATCGCGTCCTCGACCGCAAGATGGTGCAGATCGAACTCCTCGGCCAGCGACGCGATCTGGGCCTCATCGGGGCGATACAGCCCGATCCAGGCCAGCGCGTCGGGCAGCTCGTCCAGCTGGCGGTAGACCTCGCCCAGCGATGTCGGGGACGACACCCGCTCGCCGCCGCGGTACACCGCGCTGCCGACGATCGAGCCGGTCGGATGGGTGATGGAAGGGCCGGTCTCATGCTCCACTGGCGAATGGCCCTCATGATGGCCCTCGCGGTGGATGCGGGCGGCCAGCGACTTGATCGGCTGTACTCGAGGCGTGCGCACGGCCAGACGCTAGTGCCCCAGGGTGAACGGAATCTGACGAACCCCCAAGGCGATGCCCGGGTTCAGCGGCAGCATCGGCAGGAGGGCGGCCTGCAGCGCGTGATACGCATCCGGCTTCCCCGACCAGGTCCCGGTCGCCGGGGTGTTGGCCGGGTCCAGCTCGTGGTGCCACGATCCGCGGTCGAGGTCGATCAGGTGCTCCTGCGCATAGGCCCACCACTGCGCATGCAGCTCGGCGTAGCGCAGCTCGCCGGTGGCCCGCCACAGCGCCGCCGCCGCCGCGATGCCCTCGGCCGCCACCCAGTGCAGGCGGTTGCGCACGACCGGCCAGCCGTCCCAGTCGGTCGTGTAGATGAAACCGGGCGCGCCATCGACGGCCCACCCATCGCGCACCGCGGTATTGAACAGCCCCTGCGCCAGGCGCAGCGGCTCGGCGCCGACGGCCGGGCCCGCCGCCTGAGCATTCAGGCACAGCCTGGACCACTCGAGCAGATGCCCGATCGTCACGCCATACGGGCGGAACGGGTGCGCCGGGTCGTCCCGGTTGTAGTCGGGCTGAACCTGCCATCCCGAGTCGTAGTGCTCGGGCAGCCGCCACGCCCGCTCCTGCGCGAATCCCCCGATCAGCCGCCGCAGGATGCGCCCCGCGCGCTCGCTCCACGCCGGATCCCCGGTCGCGTCCGCCGCGGCCAGCATCGCCTCGACCATGTGCATATTGGCGTTCGCCCCGCGATACGGGTCGGTCGTCGCCCAGTCCGAGGAGCGCACGTCGACGACCAGCCCGGCCTCGTCGTCCCAGAATCGGTTCAGCACAACTGCCAGCGCGGAGTCGAGCAGCGCCGCCGCGCGCGCATGCCCGGCAATCACTGCGCTGGAGGCGGCGAGGACGACGAACGCGTGCGTGTAGGCGGCCTTGGTGGATCCACCCGGGGCGCCGTCCAGCGCGGTGAGCCAGCCGCCGTTGGCCGCGTCGCGGAATGGCCCGGCCAAGGCGTCGAGGCCGTGCTGCACGAGCGGCGCGCAGTCCGGCTCCCCGAGCAGCTGGCCCAGGGCGAACACGTGGGTCATGCGCGCGGTCATGTACGTCTCGCGCGGCCCGTCGGGCAGCAGCGCCCCGTCGTCGGACAGCCAGCCGAACCCGCCGCGCGGGTCGCGGGACGCCCGGGCGAAGTCGATCAATCGGCGGGCCTCGCCCAGCAGCCACCGCACATCCGGCCCGCCCGGCGGCGGGGCGAGGAAGCGGGCGTCAGTCATCGGTCAGCACAAGATCGGCGAGGTGCCGGCCGCCCTCGATCAGCCCGGCGTTGCGCTCATCGGAGCCCAATGCGAAGGACCGGGCGTCGGCCGGGCTCCGGCCGAAGGCAATATGCCGGGCGATCAGCCGATCGCGCCGAAGCTCCGCGGGCAGGTCGACGAACCACACCTCATCGAGCGCCCCGCGCGCCCGCGGCCAGTGCAGCAGGTAGTTGCCCTCGGTGATCACCAGCGCGGCGCCCGCCGGGACCGCGATCGCCGCCGCGATGGAGTCCTCGATCGCGCGGTCGAACCGCGGCGCATAGACCGTCGCATCCGCGATGCGCAGACGCTCGAGGATCGCGATGTAGCCATCGGCATCGAAGGTGTCCGGCGCGCCCTTGCGGTCCCGCGCGCCGGTGGCGACGAGGACGGCATCGGCGATATGGAACCCGTCCATAGGCACCAATGCCGCCGATGGGCCGAGGCGATCAGCGAGGGCCTGCGCCAGCGTCGACTTGCCGGACCCCGGCGCGCCGGCGATTCCCAGCAGCGCGCGCCGCCCGGCCGATCGCGGAAGCGCCGCTGCCCGCTCGGCGAGCTCGTCGAGCCGGGTGGGCGACAGCAGGTCAGCCCTCCGCGACGAACGGGCTGGACGCGACCTCGGTGCCGTCGGGCAGCAGGGTGATCTCGAAATCGGCGAACACATTGGGTGCTATGCGATCCAGCTCGCGGAGGCAGGCGACGGCCAGGCCCCGGATCTCGACGTCGGCGTGCTCGGAGGCTCGCATGGCGATGAAGTGCCGCCAGGCCCGGTAGTTGCCGGTGACCACGATGCGGGTCTCGGTCGCATTGGGCAGGATCGCCCGCGCCGCTTGCCGAGCCTGCTTGCGCCGCAGCGTGGCGTTCTCGGTATCGGCGAACTTCTTCTCCAGCCCCTCGAGCAGGTCGGTGTAGGCCCTCACCGCCGCGGCTGTGGCCTCGACGAACCGGGCGTGCAGCTCGGGGTCCTCGGCAATGACCTCGGGCTCGACCATCAGGGCATCGCGCTCGGGCACATAGCGCTGCGACAGCTGCGAATAGGAGAAGTGCCGGTGGCGGATGAGCTCGTGGGTCAGCGAGCGCGACAGCCCGGTCAAGTAGAAGGTCACGGTGCCGTGCTCCAGCACCGAGAGGTGGCCGACCTCCAGGATGTGGCGCAGATAGCCGGCATTGGTCGCAGTAGCCGGATTGGGCTTGTCCCACGACTGGTAGCAGGCCCGGCCGGCGAACTCCGCCAGCGCCTCGCCGCCGCTGCTGTCGGTGTCCCAGGGGGTGTCGACGGGCGGGGCGAACTGCGTCCAGGCGATGGCCTGGACGTGCATCGCGGCGATCTCGGGCACCGAGGGAGCCTATCCCCGCTGCGCCACGGCGCGGCTCAGCGCCGCGGACAGGTCGCCGCCCGGGCCCACGACAACGCCATCGAGTCCGAGCCAGCCCCCCATAGTCTCGAGTTCGAGGGCCAGCGCCGCGGCGGTCGCGTCGTGGTCGGCATCGGCCTCCGCGTGCGCCGCGTGCACCACCAGCCGCCGCTCGCGCCGATCCGCAGCCACGTCGACCCGCGCGACGATCCGCTCGTCCATGAGGAACGGCAGGACGTAGTAGCCGTGCACCCGCTTGTGCTTGGGCGTGTAGATCTCCAGGCGGAAGTGGAAGTCGAAGATCCGCAGGGCCCGGTCGCGGAACCAGATGAGGGAGTCGAAGGGGCTGAGCAGCGCCCGCGCCGCCACGCGCCGGGGGCGGGCGGCGCCGGGCACCAGGTAGGCCGGCGCCCGCCAGCCCTCGACGGTGGCCTCGAGCAGCTCGCCGGATTCGACCAGCGCGGCGATCGCGGCCCGCGACGGCCCGGGCTTGAGCCGGAAGTAGTCGCGCAGATCCGGCTCGGTCGCGATGCCCATGGCCCGCGCGGCGATCCGGGTCAGCTCGATCTGGGCGTCGGTCTCGGTCGGCGTCGGGGTGGCCGTGATCGCCGGCGGCAGCACCCGCTCGGTCAGGTCGTAGAGGCGCTGGAAGTGCACGCGGGCCGATGCGGTGATCTGGCCCGTATAGAAGAGGAACTCCAGGCTGCGCTTGGTGTCGTCCCAGTTCCACATATCGCCGGCGGGGCGGGCCGCCCGCGGCGCGACCAGGGTCGGGTCGATCGCGGTGACCGCCGCCTCGATCTCCCCGCCGCGGGCCGGTCCGAGCCGCTCGACGGCCGCCAGAACCGCCGCGACCCGCTCCTCGTGCCGCCCGGCCGCGCTGATCCCGCCCCATGCGTCGGTGTGGACCCGGGCCATCCGCCACCGCATCGACGGCTGCGTGCGCAGCGGCGCGAGCGAGGCCATGTGCATCCAGTACTCGAACAGCTCCTTGTCCGGCCCCCAGGCGAACTCGTCCAGCAGCGTCCGGGAGTAGGGGCCGAGGCGGGAGAAGACCGGGAGGTAGTGGGACGGGACGAGCACATTGACCGAATCCAGCTGGAGGATGCCGATCTGGTCGATCAGCCGGCGCAAGTGGCGGCGGTCGATCCGGCCGCCGCTGCGGGGGCGGTCGAAGCCCTGCGCGGCGAGTGCGATCCGGCGGGCCGTCGCGGCGCTGAGGTGCGTGCTCAGGGCTGGACGTCGACCAGGCTGGTCGCCGTCAGGACCTTGCCGGTGCACGACGTCAGCTGGACCCGGATCTCGGTGGACTCAGCCGACGCGAAGGTGATCGCGAAGGCCTGCGACCATGGGTACGCCGGGCCGGCGCACCCGGCGGCGGTGCCCGAGGTGAGCGATGTGCCGTCGGCGGTGGTGATGTTGACCAGCTGGATGCGGTCGGTGTCCGGGCCGGTGGCCGACACCGTGACGCTGACGGCCTTGCCGGCGTGCAGCTGGGCCTGGCTGATGATGAAGGACAGCGACCGATCGCCCTCGGCCACCCGCCCGGTGGCCTGCACCGGGGCCGCGGATACCACGGGCGCGGGCGGCGCCGTGGTGGCCGGGGCCGGCGCCGGCGCCTCGGCGGCAACGACGGGGGGGACCTCCGGGGCCGGCGCGGATGTCGCTACCGCCGCGATGGCGCTGGTGACTGGGTCGACGGAGCGCAGCAGCAAGGCGCAGGAGCCGATGACCAACCCGGTCGCCAGCGCCACGACCAGCGACGAGATGATCCCGCGCACCCAGCCGATCCGCTCCCGGCGATTGCCCAACTCGTCATCGAAGGCCAGCGCGGACGTTCGGGCATCCGGCGATCGGTGGCGCGGCGCCAGCTCAGGCGGATCCGCCTCGGCGATCCCTGCGCGCATCCTCGGCCTCCCTGCCCAATGTGTCGGGGAAAGGTACCGCGAACACCAGCTTTACGGACCCCCCGGTTTTCCCTCAGTAGGCTCACGGAATGGCCATCAGCGGAGTTCGCCCTGCCCGTTCGGCCGATGCGGCGGAGATCGCGCGCCTCCAGCTCAGCACCTGGCGTACCGCCTACACCGCGGTGCTCCCGGTCTCGGTGCTGGAGGGGCTGGACGAGGCGTCAGCCGCGCAGAGCTGGATCGAGGCGATCCGGAACCCTCCGACCGCAGGCCATCACGTGCTGCTGGGCGTGGAGCGGGACGAGGCGGTGGGCTTCGTTGCGTTCGCCGTCTTCGGCGCCACCGTCGATATCGGCCCGCTGCTGGTCGAGCCGCGATGGGGTCGGCGCGGCAACGGGTCCCGGCTGCTCGCCGCCGCGACGGACATCGCCAAGGCCGGCGGAGCCACCAAGGGCGTCGCCTGGATCCCCGAGCAGGACACGGTCTCCGATGCGTTCTTCGCCGGCTCCGGCTGGGCGCCGGACGGGCGGGTCAGGATCCTCGATACCGGCGACGGCGAGCTCCGGGAGATCTGCCTGCACACCACCTTCTCGGACTAGCTCAGCTGGCCGCGCGCTCGATCGCGGTGCGCATCGCCGAGCGCGCCCGGCGGCGGTCCCCGGCCAGGTCGTAGGCCTCGGCGAGGCGGTACCAGCCGGCCCAGCCATTCGGGTCCGCCTCGACGGCGACGCGCCGGGCGGCGAAGAGCTTGTCGGCTGCGGCGCGGTCCACCCTGCCGGACGGGCGGCGCGGGAGCGAGTCCACCTCGGACTGCGCCTCGGGGTCCTCCGGCAGCTCGCGGGCCAGGCGCGAGGTCGCCTGCCCGAAGCGGATCTCCTGGTAGCACAGCCAGCCGCCGATCGGCACGATGAGGATGATGCCGACCGCCAGCCCTTGGAGCACCAGATCGTCCTGGGTCAGCAGGTAGATCGCCGAGTACAGGATCAGGCCCATGTAGAACAGCACGGCCCCGCAGAGCAGGACCACGACGTAGCGGGCCTTCATGGGCGTGCTCAGAGCCCCAGGAGCGACTCGAGGCCGACGGTGAGGCCCGGGCGCGAGGCGACGCCGCGCAGGCCCAGCAGGACGCCGGGCATGAACGACGTGCGGTCGAACGAGTCGTGGCGGATCGTCAGCGTCTCGCCCTGGGTGCCGAACAGCACCTCCTGGTGGGCGACCAGCCCGGTGAGGCGCACCGAATGCACGCGCACCCCGGAGTGGCTCGCCCCGCGGGCGCCGGCCTCCTCCTGGGTGGTCGCGTCCGGGATCGGGCCCATTCCGGCGTCGGCGCGGGCCTGGGCGATGATCTCGGCGGTGAGGGCCGCGGTCCCGCTGGGGGCGTCGATCTTGTTCGGGTGGTGCAGCTCGATGATCTCGACCGACTCGAAGTGCGGGGCCGCCAGCTGGGCGAACCGCATCGACAGCACGGCGCCGATGGCGAAGTTCGGCGCAATGAGCACCCCGAGCTCGGGTTTGGCCTCGAGCCAGGTCCGGACCTTCTCGATCTTCGCATCGTCGAAGCCGGTCGTGCCGACGACGGCGTGCATGTCCTGGTCGATGGCGAACCGGATGTTGTCCATCACGACATCGGGGTGGGTGAAGTCGACGATGGCCTGGGCACCGGCGTCGGCCACGCTGAACAGCCAGTCCCCCGCGTCGACCATGGCCACGAGCTCCATGTCCGGGTCGCCGTCCACTGCGGCGCAGACCTGCTGCCCCATCCGACCGCGGGCGCCCAGGACGCCGACTCTCAATGGCTCAGCCACAGTGGGCCTCCTTCTAGGGTGATGATCGCGCTGAAGTGCGCACTGGCTGGCAGCTGGCGGCTCACGCCGCCGTTCCGAATTCCGATTGACCGAACGGGCCGACAACCGTCAGGCACCGGGGCCGATCCAACAGGTCGGCCGCGAGCAGCGCGACGTCGGCCGTGGTGACGGCCTCGACGCGGCGCAGCAGCTCGTCGACCTCGAGCACCTCGCCGAAGCTCAGCTCGGACTTCCCGATCCGGCTCATCCGAGCGGTCGAGTCCTCGAGGCCCAGCACGAGGCCGCCGCGCATCTGTCCCTTGCCGCGGCTCACCTCGTCCTCGGCCAGGCCGTTGGCCGCGACGTCGGCAAGCTGCGCCCGCATGATGTCGATGACCTCGTGCGCCTTGGACGGCTGGCATCCGGCGTAGAGGCCGAACAGCCCGGCGCCGGCGTGATGGGAGGCGAAGGAGTACGTCGAGTACGCCAGGCCGCGCTTCTCCCGGATCTCCTGGAACAACCTGGAGCTCATGCCGCCGCCCAGGGCGCTGGACAGCACGCCGAGGGTGAAGCGGCGGTCGTCCATACGATCGAGGCCATACATACCGAGCAATATGTTCGCCTGCTCAGTATCGTCCTCGATCACGCTGACGGCCTTGGCCGGCAGGATCTTGCTGGGCGCAGGGGCGACGCGCGTGACGGTGGGCGTGACGCCCTTCTCCAGCCGGCCCCGGAACGCCGCCCGCACCAGGCGCACGACCTCCTTGTGGTCGATATTGCCCGCGACGGCCACGACCATGGACTCGGGGCGGTAGCGCCGGCGGTAGTAGCCGTTGATCTGCGCGCGGGTCAGGCCGGCGATCGACTCGTTGGTGCCGAGGATCGGGCGGCCCAGCGGGGTGTCGCCCAGCAGCGCCGTGCTGAACTCGTCGTGCACCAGGTCGGAGGGATCGTCGTCCCGCATCGAGATCTCCTCGAGCACCACGGCCCGCTCGACGTCCACATCCTGCGCGGCGATCGTCGCATCGAGCACGATGTCGCTGACCAGCTCGACGGCGATCGCCAGATCCTCATCCAGCACAGTGGCGTGGTAGCAGGTCGCCTCCTTCGTGGTGAAGGCGTTGAACTCCCCGCCGATCGCATCCATCATGCGGGCGATCTCCAACCCCGAGCGCGACTTCGTCCCCTTGAACAGCAGATGCTCGAGGAAGTGGCTCGTGCCGGCGAGGCTCGGCGTCTCGTCGCGGGAGCCGACGCCGACCCACACCCCGACCGCCGCGCTCCGCGAGCCGGGCATGGATTCAGTGACGATGCGCAGCCCGCCGGGCAGCGTCGTTCTATGGACAGCCTTCACGAGCAAGGGAGCCTACTGGTCGTCACGGCCGCCTGGCCTGGCGCGGGCTGGTCGGTGAGATCAGCGTGATTGCCAGGCGTCAGGCGCCTCGGTCAGCTTGCGCACGTGCGTCGGGAGCTTGCCGCTGAGCAGGTGGGCCAGGGTCGTCTCGTCCAGCACCCGCCGGAGGCTCGCCCGCACCGCCACCCAGAGCTGGGGCATGTGCTCGGCCAGCCCCTGATAGGTCATCTCGTGCGGGCGCAGCCCGCGTACCTCGGCCAGCGGCCCGTCGACAGCCCGGATGACCGAGCCGATGGTGATCTGCGCCGCGGGCCGGGCGAGGGCATAGCCGCCCTCGGCGCCGCGCTGGCTGCGGACGAGGTTGGCCCGGCGCAGATCCCCGAGGATGGCCTCGAGGAACTTGCGCGGGAGCTTCTGCTCCTCGACCAGGACATCCACCTTGACCAGGTTCGGGTACCGCGCGGCCAGCCCGAGCAGCGCGCGCACGGCGTAGTCGGTCTTGGCTGATATCTCCACCGCTGCATTGTCGCTTATAACGGCAGGAAAGGTCTGAACGGCGCGCTCGCCGGGTGGACGCCGGAACCGTGTTGGACCAGTGGTGGACACAGGTTGGACCAGTGGTCTAACTTGTGCCAATGGAGAGGTTGGACCAGGTCCCCGCGAGCCCGCCGGCGCTCGCTGCGCAGCGGCGGTTCATGGACATCGCCAGCGCCGTCCTCGCCTCCATCAACGGGGGCGTGTACCCGCCGATGAGCCGACTGCCCGGCGATCGCGAGCTCGCGGCCGCGCACGGCGTCTCCCGCACCACCGCCCGGGAGGCCCTGCTCGCGCTCGAGCTCGTCGGGGCAGTCACGATCCGCCACGGCGACGGCGTCTACGTGTCCCCGGCCAGCTCGACCCGCATCGACGAATCCGAGGCGCTGCTGAGCGGCGAGCCGCGCGATCTGATCGAGGCTCGCATCTCCCTCGAGCCGACGACCAGCCGCCTCGCGGCGCTGCGGATCACCGACGAGCAGATCACCGTGCTGGCGGACCTGGTCGACGAGGCCGAGGAGGCTGGCTCCAGCGGCGACTACCGCCGCTTCGCGGTGACCGGCTTCGCGTTCCACTCGCGACTGGCCGGCTACTCCGGCAATGCCCTGCTGGCCGAGTTCATCGGCCAACTGGTCAGCATCGAGCACCATCCGCTGTGGGTCCTGGTCAACGAGCAGGCGCTCCGCTCGACGGCCGCGCGCCTCGAGCAGGTCGCCGAGCATCGAGCCGTCATCGCCGCACTGCGCGAGCGCGACGCCGAGCAGGCCGAGCGCTCCATGCGGACCCACCTGACCGGCGTGCAGAGCGCCGTCTTCCCCTCATTGCCGTCGAATCCCCCCAACCACCGATCCGCCCGACGCATCACCTGACACACCGGCGGGCAGCCCGCCCTTCGATGCCGAAACGCGAATGCGCGGCCGCGCGCATTTGTCGCGCTCGGCCTATCGGGCATTCACGCGCCTAATGCCGTTTACATTCCGGAAATGTTCCCGCATGAATGACATCTTGCGGCAACCGAGTACGCACTTCAGCCGAAATATTGCGTTCCCAGACTGAGTCGCATAAGCAACCGCACTCGTCCCGGAAGGCAATCCATGCTTGATCTCGCCATTGTCGGCGGCATAGTGGTTACACCCGAGGGGCCGTCGGCCCTGGACGTCGGGGTCACCGAGGGACTCATCACGCACCTGGTCGCCCCAGGCGCCCTGCCCGAGGCCGCGCGGACCGTCGACGCCTCGGCCAAGCTGGTGCTCCCGGGCGGCGTCGATCCGCACGTCCACACGAACGCGCCGGGCGGCATGCCCAATGTCCTGGGCCGCGATGTCATCGGACTGGCCGCGCTCTATGGCGGCATGACCACGTTCATCGACTTCATCTGGCCTGGCGAGCACTCCCCCCAGACCACTCTCGACGACATGATCGCCGAGTGGGATGGGACCTCCTACACCGATTACGGGTTCCATATCGTGATGTCCGACCAGGCGTCGGACGAGCACATAGACCAGATCCCGGCGTTGATCGAGCAAGGCTTCCCGAGCTTCAAGATCTTCACCACGAATATCACCCCCACGCAATTCGAGGGATTCCGGACGTCGACCGGGACATTATTCGAGATCTTGACCCGCACGGCGGCGGCGAATGGCATCGTTGATATCCACGCCGAGGACGACGAATTGGTCATGCATCAGTACCGGAAGCATTTCGAGGCCGGCAAGACCGACATCGTGTACATGCCGGACGTGCACACGACGCTCTCCGAGGATCTGTCGTTCCGGCACGTTCTTCAATTGGCGTCCCATATCGACAACGCGGCGGTCTATATGCATCACGTGACGGCCAAGACCGGCGTCGATGCCGTGCGCCAGTACCGGGCCACGGGCCAGCCCATCTACGCCGAGACCCTGGCGGTGCTCACCCTCACCACCGCCGCGTCGTACGCGGAGCCCGATGGCCATAAGTACCACATCTACCCCTCGATCAAGTTCGAGGAGGACGTCGAGGCGATCTGGGCCGGGATCGCCGACGGGCACATCCACACCTTCGGCACCGACGGCGTCTGCTGCCTATGGGAGGAGAAGGATCGTTCGCGCACTATCGACGGCACGTTCGGCGGCGTCACGGGGGTCGAGCCGAAGATGGCGCTGCTGTACACCGAGATGGTCCGCAAGCGCGACCTCGGCCTGAAGCGGCTGGTCGAGGTCACCTCGGAGAACGCCGCCAAGATCTTCGGGCTCTACCCGCGCAAGGGCGCCGTCCTGGTCGGATCGGATGCCGACTTCGTGATCCTGGATCCCGAGGATCGCCGGGTCATCGACCCCACCGACATGCACGAGGGCGACTACACCCCGTGGGGCGGGCGCGAGGTCTATGGCTGGCCGGTCGCGACGATCCTCGGCGGTCGCGTGGTCATCGAGGGCGGCGTCCTCGTCGACGACTCGACCGGCGGGCAACTGCTGCGCCGCACCCTCGACCCCTCGGTGGCGCGGGGCACGGCGGTCGATTGATGAGCGCGCTGATGGATAGGGCGCGACCGATCGCGGTGCGAGTGGCCGGGAGCCTCGCCGTCATCCTGGGCGTCGTCACCCTGACCTTCGTCCTGGCCCGCATCGTGTCGCCCGATCCGACGAACCTCTACGTGTCGCCACAGGCCGACCTGGAGACGCGGGCGGCGATCAGGGCCAACCTGGGCCTGGACAAGTCGATCCCGGCCCAGTACGGCCAGTTCCTCGCCGACCTCGTGCGCGGCCGGCTCGGGACCTCGTTCTCGACCGGGCAGCCCGTGACCTCCGACCTGACGTCCAGGCTCCCCGCCACATTCGAGCTCGCGACGTATGCCGTCATCGGCGGCACGCTGCTGGGATTCGCCGTGGGCATCCTGTCCGCCGTCCTCCGCGGCAGTGTCCTGGACAAGATCCTGCGGTTCCTCACTGTGGGCGGACTGGCCATGCCGCAGTTCTGGATCGGCCTCATGCTGCTGTGGATCTTCTTCGTCAAGATGGGCCTGGCCCCTGGCCCGGTGGGCCGCCTGCCGATCGGGGTCAACCCGCCGCCGAGGATTACCTCGTTCGTCGTCGTCGACTCGCTGCTCACCGGCCGGTTCGGGCTGGCCCGCCACGCCGCCGCGCAGCTCGCCCTGCCTGTCGTCACCCTGGGCATCGCGGTCTTCGCCCCGATCGCGCGCACGGTGCGCAGCGCCATGATCGAGGCGCTGCGCGCGGACTACATCCGGACGGCGATCGCCATGAATATCCCTAAGCGCACGATCTGGTTCCGGTACGCATTCAAGAATGTCCTGCTCCCGGTGCTGACCATGCTCGCCGGGGTCATCGGCTTCGCCTTCTCCGGCGCGGTCCTCGTCGAGGGCATCTTCGCCTGGCCCGGCGTCGGGCAGTACGCCCTGGATGCCATCCAGCAATCGGACTTCCCGGCGATCCAGGGCTTCGTCCTCTACGCCGCGATCCTCTACGTCGTCATCTACCTGATCCTCGACCTCGCCTATTCCAGCATCGACCCGCGGGTGCGCGCATGAGCACCCTGCAGCCGGCCCGCCGCCGCCGGCGCTCGACGCCCCTCTCCGTCTGGCTCGGCGCCGGCATCGTGGCGGTGATGGCGGTCGTCTCGGCGACGACCCGGCTCTGGGCGCCGTACGACCCGGATACCGCCGGTGTGGGCCCGCCGTACGCCGCCCCCAGCCGCGACTATCTGTTCGGCACGGACCGCGTCGGCTCCGATGTCTTCTCCCGGACCCTCAGCGCCGCGACGACGGACTTCGGCATCACGCTCTCGGCGGTCGTCATCGCCTTCGTGATCGGGACGGCGCTCGGTGCGCTGGCCGGCTTCTACGGCGGCATCCTCGACACCATCCTCATGCGCCTCATGGAGATCGTCCAGGCGTTCCCGGCCCTGCTCCTGGCGATGCTCATGGTGGCGGCGGTCGGGTCCGGGATCGTCAACGTGATCGTCGTGGTATCGATTCTGGGCATACCTAACTATGTGCGCCTCGTGCGCGCCGAGATCCTCTCGAAGAAGAACTGGCAGTTCGCCGAGGCCGCGAAGGTGATCGGCAACCGCCCGTCCCGGGTGCTGTTCCGGCATCTGCTGCCCAACAGCATGCGCCCGCTGATTGCGTTCTCCTCGATCAATGCCTCCTGGGTCGCCATCATCGTGGCGAGTCTGGGCTTCATCGGCCTGGGCATCGAGCCGGGCAGCGCCGAGTGGGGCTCGATGATCTCCCGCGGGCAGGACTCGATCCTGTCCGGGGAGTGGTGGATCTCGGGCTTCCCCGGCATCGCGCTGCTGCTGCTGTCCGCGTCGTTCTATCTGATCGGCGACGGCCTGAGCGAGGACAGCCCGGGATCATCGGTGCTGTCGGCCCGGCTGCTGCGCCGTGCCCGCCGCGGCGCGGCGACCGCCATGGCGACGGCTGCGGCCGCGCGGCCGGAGTCGACGCCCGCACCGGATCGGATTCTCGAGGTCATCGGCTTCAGCGGCGGGTTCGCCGGACCCGAAGGCGTGCGCCCCGTCCTCCATGACGTCAGCTTCGGGCTGCGCCGAGGGGTCATGACGGCGATCGTCGGGGAGACCGGCAGCGGCAAGACACTGAGTGCCCTATCCATCGTCGGCCTCGCCCCGGAGGGGTTCATCCGCACTGGCGGCCAGCTGGTGTTCGACGGCGTCGACCTCCTCGCCGACGAGCCTGCGTCCTACGGTCGGGTGCGCGGCACGCGGATCAGCCTGGTGTTCCAGGATGCCCGCGGGTCGCTGAATCCCGTGTTCACTGTGGGCAATCAACTCATCGATGCCTGCCGCGCCAACCGAAAAGTGAGCCGGAACGAGGCACGGGCCATTGCCATCGCCATGCTCGAGCGGGTCCAGATCCCGGAGCCGGAGCGACGCATGCGCCAGTACCCGCATGAGTTCTCCGGCGGGATGGCCCAGCGGGTCATGCTGGCTCTCGCGCTGATCAGCGAGCCCGAGCTGCTGGTCCTCGACGAGCCCACCACTGGCCTCGATGTCACGATCCAAGCCGACGTCATGAAGCTGATCGTCGACCTGGTGCGGACTGAGGGACTTACGGCCTGCCTGATCACCCACGATCTGGGCGTAGTAGCCGAGACCTGCCAGGACGTCGTGGTTATGCGCGACGGACGGGTGCGGGAAACCGGCTCCTGCCAGCAGATCTTCACCAACCCGCAGGACCCGTACACGGCGGCGCTGCTGGCCGCGAGCCGACTAGTGGAGGCCGCATGACCGCCATCGTGTCCCACCCGGTGCTGCACGTCCTGGGCCTGCGCAAGGAGTTCACCATCCGGGCCCGCGGGCACGCCGGGATCCTCACTGCCGTCGATGGCGTGGATCTGTCGATCGCCCCGGGCGAGACGGTCGCGCTGGTGGGCGAGAGCGGGTCCGGCAAGTCGACGGTCGCCCGGTGCCTCACCCGCCTGATCGAGCCCACCGCGGGATCCGTCCAGCTCGACGGCCGCACCCTCGGCGGACTGGGGTGGAAGGACATGTCGCGGGCGTACAAGGACCTCCAGATGGTGTTCCAGGACCCGAATTCCTCGCTGAATCCCCGGATGCGCATCCGCGACATCATCGAGGAGCCGATGCGGCTGCACCTGCAGCTGTCGGCCGCGGCTCGGCGGGAGCGCGCCGAGGAGCTCATCCGCGAGGTCGGCCTGGACCCCATGCATCTGGACCGCTACCCCCGCGAGCTGTCGGGCGGCCAGCGGCAGCGCATCGGCATCGCCCGGGCCCTGGCCATCGACCCGAAGGTCATCATCCTCGATGAGCCGACATCCTCGCTGGACGTATCGGTGCGCGGGCAGATCCTCGAGCTGCTGCAGAGGATCCAGCGGGAACGCAATGTCGCCTATCTATTCATCACCCACGATCTGCAGGTGGTGCGCAAGATCGCTGATCGGGTCCTGGTCATGTACCTGGGGCTGGTCGTCGAGGAGGGCACGACCGAGGCGGTGTTCTCAGCGCCCACCCACCCCTATACGCGGGCATTGCTATCCGCCGCGCCGGTCGCCGAGTACGGAGCGGTGAAGGAGCGCTTCGTCCTTTCCGGCGAGATCCCCAGCCCGGTCGATCTGCCGCGCGGATGCCGCCTCGCCGGGCGGTGCCCGCTCGTGCAGCCGCAATGCCGGGAGCGGCAACCGCCCCTCCTGCTCGTGCCCCAGCCAGTTGCCGCCCAGCCGCCCGCGACGCCTGGCGTCCTCCAGCAGCACGTCGCAGCGTGCCCGCCCGCCATTGCGGCGATCGAGGACAACCCCGCCCTCACCGCGATCCCCCCAACCAATCGTCTCTAGGAGAACCATGTCCATGTTCAGAAGACTGCGCGTGACCGTGCCGACGGTCCTTGCCGTCGCCGCGCTCGCCATCGTCTCGGCCTGCTCGTCGGGCGGGTCCGATTCCAGCGCCGCGGCGTCGGGGGATTCCCTCGTCACCGCCTGGCCCTCCGATGTCTCGACTCTCGACCCTGGGAATGTCTCCACCGACCAGGACAAAGAGCTCACGATGAACATCTACCAGCGCCTGCTGGAGTACAAGTTCACCCCGGATGCCAACGGCTCCCTCGTATGGAGCGGGCTGGACGCGGAGAGCTCCCTGGCCGAGTCCTACGACATGGCCGGCACCTCGGCGGTGTTCCACCTCCGGACGGACGTGAAGTTCTACCCGAGCGGCAATCCCCTGACCGCCGCGGACGTCCTGTTCAGCTACACCCGCTCGATGGCCCTGGGCGGCGCCACCGATTTCAGCAACGGCGGGCTCCAGAAGCCCAGCCAGTTCTCGGTGGTCGACGAGCACACCTTCAAGATGGACTTCACCGATGTGGCGGGCAATCCCGTCCAGGCGACGCCGACCCTGCTGGCCACCATGCGATTCCCCAACTACGGGATCGTCGATTCCGTGACTGCCAAGCAGCATGCGACGGCCACCGACCCCAACGCCAACGACTGGCTCCGGTCCAACGCAGCCGGCACCGGCCCGTACTACATCGACTCCCGCACACCCGGCCAGCAGGTCATCCTCAAGTCCGTTCCCGGCCTGTGGTCCGGCGACCCCGCCTACAAGACGGTCACCGTCCGAATCGTGGCGAACGGCAACATCGCCTCCCTCGTGCGCAGCGGGCAGGTCAACGTCGGCCTATTCGGCCTGACCCAGAAGGAGCTCAACGACCTCGATGACGCCGGCCTGACGGTGGATCACCAGGCCACGCCGGACTTCATCCACCTCCAGCTGGCTGAGGACAGCGGGCCGTTCACCAACGAGAAGGTCCGTCAGGCCGTCGCCACGGCGATCCCCTACGACGATCTGGTGAAGAACGTCTTCTTCGGCCGCGCCGAGCGGTCGCTGTCCTACGTCAACCTCAAGGCCCCGGGCTACGACGACGCGTGGTCGACGTACAGCACGGATCTGGCGAAGGCCAAGGCCCTCATGGCCGAGGCCGGCAACCCGTCGATCAATGTGCCGCTGGTGTACAGCAATGCCGAGCCCGCATATGAGGACATGGCGATCCTGATCCAGACCGCCCTCAAGCAGATCGGCATCACCGTCACCCTGCAGCCGCAGACCCCGGCGGCGATGTTCGACCTCATCATCAAGCGCGGCACGGCCGCCACGGGTGCGTCGGTGTCGGACCCGAAGATGGTCATGTTCAACCTCAGCATCTACCTCGATGACCCGAAGTCGCCGGTCAGCTTCTACTCCCACGGCGGCGGCGCACTGAACTACCCGCGGTTCGCCAATGCCTCGTTCGATGCCAAGGCCAACCAGTACCAGTTCCTGCCCGACAGCCCCGAGCGGCAGGCGGCGTACAAGGACCTGCAGGCGCAGGCCGCGGCCGACGCCTCGTTCATCCCGCTGGTCATCACCGGGCGCACCGTTGTCGTGAGCAAGGGCATCACCGGAATCGCCTACTCCCCCGAGATCGGCGTCCGGTACTGGGAGCTCAAGCCCTCCTCCTGACCACCCCTCGGCGCCGGGTCCGGCACGGCTAGTCCGTGCCGGCCCGGCGCCGGTCCCAGATTTCCTGCAGCCAGCTAAGGAGCGTCATGCGTCTCGGCGTGTTCATCCCCACAGGCAACAACGGCTGGATCCCCTCCAAGGCCTCCCCGCAGTACATGCCGACCTTCGCCCTGAACCGCAGCATCGTCGCGCGCACCGAGGCGATGGGCTTCGACTTCGCGCTGTGCATGGTCAAGTTCCGCGGCTTCGGGGGCGAGACGAAGTTCTGGGACTACACCCTGGAGACCTTCACGATCATGTCGGCGCTGGCCGCGGTCAGCGAGCGCATGAAGATGTACGCCTCGGTTGCGGTGCTGACCCTGCACCCGGCGGTGGTCGCGCGCATGGCCGCGACCATCGACGATGTCGCCCCCGGGCGGTTCGGCATCAACATCGTGTCCGGCTGGAACCGGGCCGAGTATGCCCAGATGGGCCTCTGGCCCGGGGACCACTACTTCGCCGAGCGGTACGACTATGCGAGTGAGTACGTGCAGGTCATGAAGGAGCTCTGGGCCGACGGCCGCTCGGACTTCTCCGGCAAGTACTTCCAGCTCGAGGACTGCCAGCTCGGCCCGACCCCGGCCTCGCATATCGACATCGTGTCGGCCGGGTCGTCGCCGCGCGGCCGCGAGTTCGCGGCGCAGTTCGCCGACTTCAACTTCACCGACGCCCCCGGCGGCCCCGAGGGCATCCGGGCCGCGAACGCCGAGCTCGACGCGGCCTGCGCGGCGTCCGGGCGCGATGTCCGATCCATAGTGCTGCGCCAGATCGTCATCGACGACACCGACGCACTGGCCCAGAGCAAGATCGATGCGTACAACGCTGGCAGCGATGCCGTTGCGGTGGCGCATATGGCCGGCAACTACGAGATCGACAAGACAGGGACGTCGTCGGCCGCTGCAGCCGCCCAGCTCGGCGCGCTCAACAGCGCCGCGATCACCAACGGCCTTCTCGCGGGATCGCCGCGCACCGTCGCCACTGCCCTGAACGAGATCGCTCAGGTCCAGGGCACGGGCGGGGTGCTGATGAGCTTCGACGACTACCACGAGACGGTGGATCGATTCGGCGCCGAGGTCATCCCGCTGCTCGATTTCGAGCTGACCTTAACCTGAGCCGACTATCTGCTGGAACCGTCGCCTAGAAGACCTTGCCGGGGTTGAGGATGGCGGCCGGGTCGAACAGCACCCGCAGCCGCTTCTGCAGCGCGACATTGTCGCTGCCGAGCTCCTGCTCGACCCAGGCGCGCTTGAGCACGCCGATCCCGTGCTCGCCGGTGAGCGTGCCGCCCAGGCGCAGGGCGAGGGCGAAGATCTCCCCTGCCGCGTCCCACGCGACCTGGGGGATCTCCGGGGCATCGGGGTCGACCACAATGATCGGGTGGAGGTTGCCGTCGCCGGCGTGCGCGAGCGTGGCGATGGTGACGCCGTGCCGGGCGGCGATCGCCTGGATCCCGGCAACGGCCTCGGGCATCCGCGAGCGCGGCACCGCGATGTCCTCGATGAGCACCCGCCCGATCAGCTCCAGGCTCGGCAGCGCCAGGCGCCGGGCCCGCAGGAGGACCTGCGCCTCGACCGGATCCTGAGTGACCTCGACGGAGTCGGCGAGGCCCGAGAGCACCTCGACGATGATCCCGGCCTCCGCAGCGGCCCCGGCGCCGTCGGTCTGGACGAGCAGGAAAGCCTCGCCCCGGGTCGCGAAGTCGGTGCCCTCGGCGGCATCGATGGCCCGCAGCACGGTGGCGTCGACGATCTCCTGGATGGCCGGCTGCACCCGGGCTCGGGTGATCGCCAGGCTGGCCTTGGCGGCATCGTCGAATGTCGGGAAGAACGCGGCGATCGTGCTGGTGCTCGTCGGCAGGGGCCGCAGCCGCAGCGTCGCGGCGACGATGACGCCCAGCGTCCCCTCGGACCCGACGAACAGGCCCGTCAGGTCGTAGCCGGTCACGCCCTTGACCGTCCGGTGGCCGGTCTTGATCAGCTCGCCGGTGGCCAGCACGACATCAAGGCCCAGCACAGAGTCCCGGGTCACGCCGTACTTGGCGCAGCGCAGGCCTCCGGCATTGGTGGCTATGTTCCCGCCGATCGTCGAGATCTCTACGCTTCCGGGATCCGGGGCGTAGCGCAGGCCGTGCTCGGCCGCCGCGGCGTCGACGGCGGCGGTGATGACGCCCGGCTCGACGACGATCGTCTCGTCGTCGGCGTCGAGGCTGACGATGCGGTCCATCCGCGCGAGGCTGAGTACCAGGGACCCCGCCGTCGCGGTGGCCGCGCCGGACAGGCCGGTGCCCGCGCCGCGGACGACGACGGGCACGCCGTGCTCGGACGCGAATCGCATAGTCGCCTGTACATCGGCGGCGTCCCGGGCGAACACGACGCCGATCGGGCCCGATCCGTCGGGGATCCAGCCGGATCGGTCGAAGGTGTTCGCGCCGAGGTCCGCGGGGTCGGTGCTGACGCGGCCTGTCGGCAGAGCCGCCCGCAATTGCCCCAGCGGGTCCCCTGTCACGGCGCGGAGCCGGTGGCGGCCGGGCGGGCGGGGTCGTTGGACCACTGCGACCACGAGCCGGGGTATACAACGGCATCGAAGCCGGCGATGGCCAGTGCCGCCGCCTGGTGGGCCGCGGTCACCCCGGAGCCGCAGTACGACCCGACGGGGGCGTCCTCGGTGGCCCCGAGGGCGGCGAAGCGCGCCCGCAGCTCCGCGGCGGACTTGAACCGCCCATCGGCGGCGAGGTTCTCGCCGGTCGGCGCGCTCACCGCCCCGGGGATGTGGCCGGCGCGCGGGTCGATCGGCTCGACCTCGCCGCGGTAGCGCTCGCCCGCGCGGGCATCGAGCAGGATCCCGGTGACGGCCTGGCCGGCGGCCGCGTCGGCGTCGAGCACCGGGAGATTGCCCGGGCTCAGCACGACATCGCCCGGAACGGGGACGACGTCGTCGGTGGCGAGCTCGCCGCCGGCCGAGATCCATGCCGCGAGGCCGCCGTCGAGCAGCAGGACATCGGTCAGCCCGCCCCATCGCAGCAGCCACCACGAGCGCGATGCCGACATCGCGCCGCCGTTGTCGTACGCGACGACGGTTGACCCTGCGTTGATGCCCCAGCGGCGGGCGGCTGCCTGGAGGTCCTCGATGGCCGGCAGCGGGTGGCGCCCGGACTTCGGCGACGGCGGCGAGGCCAGCTCGGTGTCGAGGTCGACGAAGACCGCGCCCGGGATGTGGCCGTCGAGGTAGTGCTGGTGACCGTGGGGGTCGCCCAGCGCCCAGCGCACGTCGAGCAGGACAACATCGCCGGCGGCGACGCGGGGAGCCAGATCGGCCGCGGAGATCAGGACGGCGCTCACAGAGCCGATCCCGTCGCGCGGAGGTCCTCGGTATGGGCGATCTCGGGCACGTCCGGGCCCTCCTTGAGGCTCTCGAGGAACAGCATCGTCGTCGCGGCCGCGACGCGATGGGTCTTGTCGTTGAGCGCGTCGTGCTTGCCCCCGACGATGCTCACCAGCCGGGCCTGCGGGGCCTGGGCGTAGATCGCCCGGACGTCGGCCAGCGGGCTGATCCGGTCGGCCGCGCCGTGCAGGCCGAGCACCGGCACGCCCAACGCGCTCGGCGCCACGGCCTCCAGCCAGGCCTGCGGGACGGCGTCGCCGCCGATCGCGCCGCGGCGCATGCCGGTGTCGGCGGTCAGGCGGGCCCGGTGCGCCGGGCAGGACGTGCGCTCCAGCAGCTCGGCATCCCAGTCGCGCAGCTCATCGCGGTCCGCTGCGGAGGGGGTGGTCGGCAGGCCGACCAGCACGACGCCGGCCGGGGCCAGCTCGCCGGCGGACACCCGTGCGGCCACATAGGCCGCGCCGGAATCCGAGCCCACCAGGACCTTGGGCTCGGGCAGGTCGGGGTCGCTGAGCAGCGCGGCGATCTGCTCGGCGGCGGCATCGGGCGCCGTGATGGGGTCGGCGACGGCGCGGACCCGCCAGGCGTCGGCCGAGATGCGGCGCCCGAACCGCTCGTAGAGGCCCGGGTGCTCGCCCCGCCCGACTACGACAATCACCGTCCCGCGCGCCGCCAGGCCCTCGGGCTCGTCCCAGGAGGCGATCGGCGGCGCATCGGCGCGGTCGGGCAGCGAGTCTGTCGTAGTCATGGTCACGATCTTCCTCGGGATGCGCCCGCCGCGCCTGCGCGGGGGGCGAGCGTGTCACCCGGGACACGCCCCAGGTTGAACCGCGCCCAAGCCTAGTTTATCTAGCGATGGAGTAGACAACGGCCGCGCCGGCGCGGATGATAGAGCTGCTGCCGGCGGAGAACCGCCGCGCCGCCCGACCCGCGCACGGCGCGGCGATGCGGAAAGGAGGTCCCGAGGTGAGCTGGACGCGTCCCCTGGCGATGAGCCGCTGTTGCGCGATGCGCTGTGCCGCGATGTGTTGTCGCTGTGCCGCCGTCCCCACTCCCTCGCCGACCCCCTGACTGGAGCATCACCCGTGACCACCGCCCTCCGCTCGCCCGCCCGGATCCGGCGCACTGCCAGCCGCACCGCCAGCGCCCGGGGTCCGCTGACTGTCGCCCAGCTGGGCGACCACACCCGCTTCCTGGCGCAGGAGCTGCTCGCCGGCTCCCATCCGTGGCGCTTCGATGCGCAGAGCCGATGGCACCAGCGGCTGTACCGCGACGACCGCGTCGACGTCTGGCTCATCACCTGGATGCCGGCGCAGGGCACCCAGCTGCACGACCACGGCGGCTCGTCCGGGGCATTCACCGTGCTGGAGGGCGCCCTCGAGGAGGCCTCCCTCGCCGGCCCCCGCACCGCCGCGCATCTTCAGCGCCGGGATCGCCAGGCCGGGGCGACCGTGTCGTTCGGGCCGCGCTACGTCCATGACGTGCTGAACACCTCGGCCCGGCCCGCGGTCAGCGTGCACGCCTACTCCCCGCCGCTGACCTCCATGACCTTCTACGACCTTGCCGACGACGGCGGGCTGACGCGCATCGCGCAGCTCGACACCGATGACCCCGAGGCCTCCCTCGAGAATGCCGAGCCGCTGCTATGACCGCCGCCCTCACGCGTCCGCCCCTCCCCCGCCCGCCGATCGCCCGCGCGCCTGCCCGATTCCGGGGCATCGACGGACTGCTCGACGACGCCCGCTCGCGGCTTCGGCGGATGACGCCGCTCGAGGCCTGGCGCGCGGTCGGCGCCGGAGCCGGGCTGGTCGACATCCGCCCGTCCTGGCAGCGGCGCGTCGAGGGCGAGGTGCCCGGCAGCATCATCGTCGAGCGCAACCACCTCGAATGGCGCCTTGACCAGCACTCCCCCGCCCGGCTTCCCCAGGCCGACGGCCGGACCTGGATCGTGCTGTGCTCGGAGGGCTACACATCCTCCCTGGCGGCCGATGCCCTGAACTCGATCGGCGTGACGGCAACCGACATCGAGGGCGGATTCCACGCCTGGCAGGCCGCGCAGCTGCCGACCCGCTTCGGCGAGACCGCCGTCGAGGCGACAGTCCCGCTGCTGGATGCCGCCAACGCCTTCGCCGCCCGCGACCGTCGTCGGCACAGCCCGGCGCCGGTGCATGGGCGCAACTGAGCGCGGACTCTAGAGTCGGCTCCATGAGCATCATCGGATTCCCGAATCCGGTCAACGAGAAGGCCGCCCGCACCGTCGCCGCCGGGGTGCTGATCCTTAGCGTGCTGACAGTCGCGACCGGCCAGCTCTGGCTGACCGCGGTGCTGGCGTACGGCTTCATCGCCCGCACCGCGACCGGGCCGACGCTCAGCCCGCTGGGCCAGCTGGCGACGCGGGTGATCGCGCCGCAGCTGGGCGCACCGCGCCTGGTCCCCGGGCCGCCGAAGCGGTTCGCCCAGGCCATGGGCGCGGTGATCACGACAGCGGCGGCGATCCTGCACTTCGCGTTCGGGCAGACCACCGCCGTGCTGGTGCTTCTGGTCCTGATCTCCATCGCCGCGGCGCTGGAGTCGATCCTCGCCGTGTGCATCGGCTGCATCGTGTTCGGCTTCCTCATGCGCCTGCACGTGATCCCCGAGTCGATCTGCGAGGACTGCGCCGATGTGTCCCGCCGGCTGTCCCTCGCCGAGGACCGCCTAGCCCGCCGCTAGCAGCGATTGAACGTGGGCGGGCAGCGTGCCGTTGATCACGTCGGCCAGCGTCGTGTCGTCGAGAACCGACCGGACGCTGGCGTCGACGGCCAGCATGATCTGCGGCAGCAGAGCGGCCGGCCCGGTATAGGCCAGATCGCCGGGCAGGCGCCCGCGCACCTCGGTCAGGGTGCCCTCGACAACGCGGATGATCGAGCCGAGGCTGATCGAGTCGGCCGTTCCCTCGATGGTGTAGCCGCCGCGGGCGCCGCGCTGGCTGCGCACCAGCCGGGCCCGGCGCAGCTCGCCCAGGATCTGCTCCAGGAACGGTCGGGGCAGTTGCTGGTTCTGCGCCAGGTCCGTGACGCTCACCCACTCCGGCACCCGGTCGGCGAGGACGAGCATGGCGCGGAGCGCGTAGTCCGATCGGGCGGAGATCTGCATTGCGGCCTAGAGCGTCTTGGCTAGCGACGGCGCGGCGACGATCGTCGATGCGTTGGGCGCGGCCCGGAGCCAGATTCGCAGCCCGTCGCGGATGCCGAGGGAATCGGCCTGCCCGCGCGTCAGCTGCACGGTCGTCACGGCCGCGGAGGCGGGCGTGGCGAAGTCGACCCGGACCTCGAATCCGACCCGCTGCACGCGCTGCACAGTGGCCTCGATCGTGCCGGGCTCGGCGGTCAGCAGCACCTCGATGTCGTGCGGGCGCACCAGGCGCCCGCCCAGCTGCGTCACCGGGCCCAGGAAGCCCATCACGAATTCGTTAGCCGGCTTATCATAGAGGTCGTTGGGCGACCCGATCTGCTCGATGCGGCCGTTGTTGATCACGACGAGCTCGTCGGACACCTCCAGCGCCTCCTCCTGGTCGTGCGTGACGAACAGGGTGGTCACATGCACCTCGTCGTGCAGACGGCGCAGCCAATCGCGAAGCTCCTTGCGCACCTTGGCGTCCAAGGCGCCGAACGGCTCGTCCAGCAGGAGCACCTTGGGCTCAACCGCCAGCGCCCGGGCCAGGGCCATCCGCTGCCGCTGGCCGCCCGATAGCTGCGACGGCAGCCGATCGGCGAACTGCTCGAGGTGGACGAGCTCCAGGAGCTCGTGCACGCGCTTGCGGATCTCGGCCTTCGGACGGCGGCGGATCTCGAGCCCGAACGCCACATTCCGGTACACCGATAGGTGCTTGAACGCGGCGTAGTGCTGGAAGACGAACCCCACCCCGCGGCGCTGCGGCGGCAGGCCGGTGGAATCGACGCCGTCGATGAGGATGCGGCCGCCATCGGGCGACTCGAGGCCGGCGATGATCCGCAGCAGCGTCGACTTGCCTCCGCCGCTGGGGCCGAGCAGCGCCGTCAGGTTGCCGCTGGTGACATTCAGGGAGACGTCATCGACAGCGGTGAAGCTGCCGAATCGCTTGACGACATTGCGTGCTTCGATACCCATCAGCGGTGTCCCCTTGTGACCATCAGCGGTCTTCCTTCGGGCGAATGATCGAGATGATGACGATGGCGATGATCGCGACGAAGACCAGCACGAACGCGATGGCGTACGCCGCCGGCTGCTCGAAGTCCTGGTACTTCTGCTCGACGACGAGGGTCGCGGTCTGCGTCCGGTTGAGGAGGTTGCCCGACACGACTTTGACCGCGCCGAACTCCCCAAGCGAGCGGGCCAGGCTGAGCACGAGTCCATAGGCGACGGCCCACTTGATAGTCGGCAGGGTAATTCGGCGGAATCGCTGGAGTGCGCTGGCGCCCAGGGACTGCGCCGCCTGCTCCTGCTCGATGCCGACCTCGCGCAGCACGGGCATCACCTCGCGCAGCACCAGCGGCAGCGACACGAACACCGTCGCCAGCACCATCCCCGGTGTCGCGAAGATGACCTGGATGCCGGCATCGCCCAGCGCGCCGCCGAACCAGCCGTTCTTCCCGTACACGAGGATGAGGGCCAGGCCCACCACGATCGGGGAGACTGACAGCGGCAGGTCCAGGAGGAAGTCCAGCGCCTGGCGGCCCGGGAACCGGGTGCGCACGAGCAGCAGCGCCATGCCGACGCCGAAGATCGTGTTGATGATGACCGAGAGGATCGCCACGAGCGCGGTCAACCGGAAGGCGTGCCACACATCGGGCTGGTTGATGGCCTCCCACACCGGGCCGACGCCGTTCTCGAACGTCCGCCAGAGCACCGTGCCCAATGGCAGCAGCACGAGCAGGCCGACGTAGAGCAGGGCGACGAACCGCAGCCCGTAGCGCGTGGGCCGGCTGGGCTCCAGGCCGAGGCGCCGTTGCCGCCGGGGGTGCTTGACCGCTGCGTCCGCCCCGGCGTCAGCCACGGCGACCCACCAATCGGCGTCCCAGATCCAGCGCGATGATCACCAGCAGGCCGACCGCGAGCAGCACCGTCGCCGTCGCCGCGGCCGCGGCCGTCTGATCGTTCTCGATCTGCGTGAGGATGCGCACCGACGCGATCTCCGTCTGGAACGGGATGTTCCCGGCGATCAGGACCACCGACCCGTACTCCCCGACGGCGCGGGCGAAGCACAGCCCGGCCCCCGAGGCGATTGCCGGCGCGAGGTTCGGCAGCACGATGCGCCGGAAAATGGTGAAGCGGCTCGCGCCCAGTGATGCGGCGGCCTCCTCGACCTCGCGGTCGAGCTCCATCAGGACCGGCTGGACCGTGCGAACGACGAACGGCAGCGTGACGAACAGCAGCGCCACGAAGATCGCCTTGCGCGTGCCGACGAGCTCGAGCCCAATCGGCGTCATCGGCCCGTACAGCGTGATGAGCACCAGCCCGGCGACGATCGTCGGCAGGGCGAACGGCACATCGATGATGACCTCGAGCACGCGCCGCCCGGGGAAGGGATCGCGCACCAGCACCCACGCCACCAGCGTCCCCATGATGGCGTTGACGAAGGCGACGAACAGCGACATGCCGATGGAGAGCTTCAGCGCGGCGGCGACGGCATCGCCGGTCACGGTGTCGTAGAAGCCGGACCAGCCGTCATCGGTCGAGGCGACCACGATTGCGGCGAGCGGCAGCAGCACGACGAGGCTCAGCCAGAGGACGCCGATGCCCAGCCCGAGCCCGGTGCCCGCGCCGAGCGGTCGGGTGTCGCGCCGGTCGTCGCCTCGACCGGCGCTGGAACCGGGCTGGCCGAGCGCGGCGGGCGCATCGTCCGCAGACAGTATCGAGTGGCCGGGCTCGGTCACCCGAGTCCCTTCTCCTTCTGGATCTGGGTAACCAGGCCGGTGTTGGAATCGAACAGCAGCGAGTTGATGGCCTTCCAGCCGCCGAGCTCCGCGACGGTGTGCAGCTTCTTGATCGTGGGGAACGGCTTGCTCTCGTCGTTGGCGCCCTGGACCTTGCCGACGTCGACGCCGTCGATCACCGGGCGGAAGCCCTTCTGGGCGAACAGCTTCTGGCCCTCGACGCTCAGGACGAAGTCGAGGAACGCCTTCGCCTGGGCCGGGGCGGTCTTGGTGACGGCCGCGGGGTTCTCGATCAGGAAGGAATCCTCGGGCACGACGTAATCCAGCGACTGGCCGTTCTGCTTGGCCAGGATGGCCTCGTTCTCGTAGGAGATCAGGACATCGCCGGTGCCGCTGGTGAATGCGCTGGTCGCCTCGCGGCCGCTCGCCGGCAGGCTGACGATGTTGTTGTAGAACTTCGTCAGGAAGTCCTTCCCGTCCGCGGCGCCGCCCTTGGAGAGGCCGTGCGCATAGGCGCCCATGATGTTCCACTTGGCCGCGCCGGACGATCCCGGGTTCGGCGTGATGATCTTGACCCCGTCCTTGACGACGTCGTCCCACGTCTTGATGTTCTTCGGGTTGCCCTTGCGGACCACGAACACGACGACCGAATCGCTGACGATGCCCTTGGTCGGGCCCGAATTCCACGTGGGGTCGACCAAGCCGGCGTCGACTAGGCGCGTGACGTCGGGCTCGAGGGAGAACGCGACGTAGTCCGCGGCGAGGCCGTTCACGACCGCGCGGCTCTGATCGCCCGACGCGCCGTAGGAGGAGTCCCAGCTGACGCCGGCGCCCTTGTCGGTCGCGGAGAAGGCCGGCTGGACGCTGTCGTAGACCGACTTGGCCACGGAGTACCCCACCAGCGCGAGCTTGACCGGCGCGGCCTCGGCGCCGCCCGTTCCCGTGCCGCCGCCACCGCCCCCGCCGGAGCTGCCGCCGCAGGCCGCGAGGCCGACGGCTAGGGCCGTAGCACCGAGGGCGGCGAGAGCGGCGCGCATGGCGCCGCGGCGAGGGGATGGCTTCACGGGACTGCCTCCAAAAGAGTTCCGACTTGGCTACCAAGTCGGTTGAACCGGGTATTCCGATCAGAATGATAGAGATACATGGATTTCGGCGGCGATGTCAAGCCGATGTGGCTCAGGGCTAGGCGCGCGCGCAGCCGTCGATCGCAGGCGAGCGGGACGGGGCGCTGAGGCGGGGCGGGGCGGGGCGGGTCAGCGACAGAGAGCGCTGCCGGTGCGGCGCAGGTCGACGTGGCGACGTCGATGCAGGGGCGCAGGCACGGCGCGTGACTCTATGGGCGATGGCCGGCATTTGTCTACCCGCGCGGTCGGCAAACGTCCGACCCCCTGCCACTCGAAGCACTCAGCCCCTCGCACCGGTGGGCGCGAGGGGCTGAGGGACGTTCAGTGCCGGCCCGTGAACGGGTCAGCGGGTGGATCAGGCGTTCGCGAGCTCCGGCGTCGATGCGCCTTCCTCGGCGACCGGCACGAGGCTGATCTTGCCGCGGGCATCGATCTCGGTGATCTCGACCTGGATCTTGTCCCCGACATTCACGACGTCCTCGACCTTGCCCACGCGCTTGCCGTTGCCGAGCTTGCTGATGTGGACGAGGCCGTCCTTGCCCGGGAGCAGGGACACGAACGCGCCGAAGGCCGCGGTCTTGACGACCGTGCCGAGGAAGCGCTCCCCGACCTTGGGCATCTGCGGGTTGGCGATCGCGTTGATCCGGTCCACCGCGGCCTGGGCCGACGGGCCATCGGCTGCGCCGACGTAGATCGTGCCGTCGTCCTCGATGCTGATCTGGGCGCCCGTGTCGTCCTGGATCGAGTTGATCATCGCGCCCTTCGGGCCGATGACCGCGCCGATCTTGTCGACAGGGACCTTGACCACGGTGACGCGCGGCGCGAACGGGCTCATCTCGTCGGGCTCGTCGATGGCCTCGGCCATGACATCGAGGATGTGCAGCCGGGCCTCGCGGGCCTGGGTCAGGGCGAGGGCCAGGACCTCGGACGGGATGCCGTCGAGCTTCGTGTCCAGCTGGAGGGCCGTCACGAACTCCTTGGTGCCGGCGACCTTGAAGTCCATGTCGCCGAACGCGTCCTCGGCGCCCAGGATGTCGGTAAGGGCGACGTACTGCAGCTTGCCGTCGACCTCAGCCGACACCAGGCCCATCGCGATGCCGGCGACGGGGGCCTTCAGCGGCACACCGGCGTTCAGCAGCGCGAGGGTCGAGGCGCAGACCGATCCCATCGACGTCGAGCCGTTGGAGCTCAATGCCTCGGAGACCTGGCGGATCGCGTAGGGGAACTCCTCGCGCGACGGCAGGACGGGGATGAGGGCCCGCTCGGCCAGCGCGCCGTGGCCGATCTCGCGGCGCTTGGGCGAGCCCACGCGCCCGGTCTCGCCGGTGGAGTACGGCGGGAAGTTGTAGTTGTGCATGTAGCGCTTGGTGCGCTCGGGCGAGAGCGTGTCGAGCTTCTGCTCCAGGCCGAGCATGTTCAGCGTGGTGATGCCCAGGATCTGGGTCTCGCCGCGCTCGAACAGCGCCGAGCCGTGGACGCGCGGGACGACCTCGACCTCGGCGGCGAGGGTGCGGATGTCCGACAGGCCGCGGCCGTCGATGCGGACCTTGTCGCGGATGATGCGCTGGCGGACCAGGTTCTTGTTCAGCGAGCGGAAGGCGGCGCCGATCTCGCCCTCGCGGCCGGGGAACTGCGGCGCGACGGCCTCGGTCGTCGACTTCTTCGACGCGTCGGTGGCGTCGTTGCGCTCGGTCTTGCCCTCGACGGCCAGCGCGGCGGTCAGGCTCGCGGTGCCCGCGGCCTCGACGGCTGCGAACACGTCATCCTGGTAGTCCAGGAAGACGGGGTACTCGACGGTGGCCTTGCCGGCGACCTTGGCGAGCTCGGCCTGCGCGCGGCACAGCTCGGCGATGAACGGCTTCGCGGCCTCGAGGCCCTCGGCCACGACCTGCTCGGTGGGGCGGGTGCCGCCGGCGGCGATCAGGTCGATGACCTTCTCGGTGGCCTCGGCCTCGACCATCATGACCGCGACGTCGCCGCTGGGCAGCAGGCGGCCGGCGACGACCATGTCGAAGGTGGCGTTCTCCAGCTGGGAGTGCTTCGGGAAGCCGACCCACTGGCCCTCGATGAGGGCGACGCGGGTGGCGCCGACCGGGCCGTTGAACGGCAGGCCGGAGATCTGCGTCGACGCCGACGCGGCGTTGATGGCCACGACGTCGTAGAAGTGATCCGGGTTGAGCGCCATGACCGTGATGACGACCTGGACCTCGTTGCGCAGGCCCTTGATGAACGTGGGGCGCAGCGGGCGGTCGATCAGGCGGCAGGTGAGGATCGCGTCCTCGGACGGGCGGCCCTCGCGCCGGAAGAACGAGCCGGGGATGCGACCGGCGGCGTACATGCGCTCCTCGACGTCCACCGTGAGGGGGAAGAAGTCGAAGCCCTCGCGGGGGTGCTTGCCGGCCGTGGTGGCCGACAGCAGCATCGAGTCGTCGTCGAGGTAGGCGACGACGGCGCCGGCGGCCTGCTGGGCCAGCCGGCCGGTCTCGAAGCGGATGGTGGTGGTGCCGAAGCGGCCATTGTCGATGGTGGCTACGGACTCGTGGACGGTGTTCTCCGACAAGGAGAGTTCCCTCTTTCGTGCGTCGACGCGCCCGGCGGTGGGCCGGGTTCGCGCTGGTGTGCCGCCCCGCGAGCGTGGGCCTCGACGTACGCCGGCTGTGGTCTGGCGCCGGTCTTCGATCGAAGCGGGCGGGAGCGTTGCGTCCCGAGCGCCACTACCGAGGACCGGCCGTCTGGGCCGGGCACGCCGGAGCGCTGGCTCCAGGCGGGTGTCCAAGATGGACGGGTCGTTCTTCAGTTGTGCCGTGCGGTGATGACCCTGCCCAGCAACGCGAGCGGGCCGCCGCCCGAAGGCGACGGCCCTGATCACAAGCTAGCGGCGCAGGCCGAGCCGCTCGATGAGCGACCGGTACCGAGTGATATCGGTCTTGGCCAGGTAGTTCAGCAAGCGGCGACGCCGGCCGACCAGGAGCAGGAGCCCACGGCGGGTGTGGTGGTCGTGCTTGTGGAACTTGAGGTGCTCGGTGAGGTCGGCGATGCGCTTGGACAGCAGCGCGACCTGCACCTCGGTGGAGCCGGTGTCGGTGGCGGACGCGCCGTACTGCTCGACGATGGCCTTGTTCTGCTCGACTGTCAGCGACATGCGGGCTCCTTGTTGTCTCTGCAGGCACGGCCAGCCGGTGGGTACCACGGCGGGCGATGAGCGCGCTCTGCGCGAACGGGCAGCGTGAAACGGCCCGAACAGAGTCATGGTATCAGTCGAGCGCCTCAAGGCCCGACGGGACAGAACTCCGCGCGCTTCCAGAGGGTGACGATCCGTCCGTCGGGCAGCTCGAATGACTCGGCCGCAACGAAGCCGGCGGCAACGGCGGCGCGCTCCATTCGCTGCGCTGCGACGACGGGTGTGAACTCATTGCGGTCCCCAGGCGACGTCAGCAGGTTGCACGCTCGCTGCGATACCCCTGCCTGGAGCCAGTTCAGGTAGCCCGCGACCGTATCCCCCGTGACGCGGGGCGTGATCATGTCAACGGGCAGCCGATCGTCGCCGTGGAGCAGCTGCTGGAGCTGAACGGAGTTGGCGTTCAGCAGGCGATGACGGAAGGCGAACGCGCTCACGGCTCCGGCGCCGCCTTGATCCCGCAGCAATTGCGCGACGTAGGCATTCATCGCGACCCAGGCTTCGCCCTCGGCCTTGCTGAGGGGCTGCCCGGTGTCCTGAAGTTGCGGATCGTCTGCGGCTTCGTACGCCTGGATAGTGCCTCGCCCATCGATCAGGCTCGCATCCCCGTACCCGGGCAGGTTGACGTACCGCGGTGTGCCCAGCGGGCTGGATGGGCTGACGGCCACCGCGAAATTGACTGCGGCGATGCCCGCAGCGGCCAGTGGGAGGAACTTCAGCCTCCACACGGCCGGTCGGGTGAACGCCCAGGCCACGAGAACCATCAGAACAGGCGCCACCGGTGCGAGAAAGCCGCTGCCCTTATTCCTGGAGGTGGTCAGGAGGATCACCACGTAGATGACGAGCAGCACGATCGGCAGCACCGGGGACCTGGCGATGATCGCCATCCCTGACCTCGGACCATGACGCCGGCAGGCCGTGAAGACGTAGGCCGCGGCCAGAGCGACCGCCGCGAAGCTCACCAGGGCGAAAGGCAGGCCGAGGCTATAGACGACGTAGTTGAGGGTCTCGCGCCAAGCGCCCCACGAGAGGAAGTCGTTCTCCCGTCCATACTCGACGCTTCGGTCGCCGTAGCCGAATGACGTGAGGTACTCGAACACCGCCCTGCCGTTGCGGGCGTACCAGGGCAGCGCAACAATAAGTGCGGCCAGTCCAGCCACGATCGCGTTCCGCACGGCGATCCGTGAAGTCCCACGAGAGACGATAACGACTACTGCCGCAATCACCAGCGAAGGCAGGAATGCGAGCATCACTGTTCGCGAAAGTGCCGTCAGGCCGAAGAAGATGCCGAAGCCGAAGGCGTGCCTCGATATCGTCATGCCCTCGGAGGCGAGGAGAAAGTACACGGCTGCGACGAACATCGCCGCTGCGCCTATCGCGAAATTGTAGCTTCGTGAGTAGCTTATGAGCACTGGCGTGCCCGCGACAAGGATAATCGCTATCCAGGCGCATCTTTGGCCGCCCAGCCTGTCGCCAATGAGGTAGCTGAAGTACGCGACCTGGGTGCCGAACAGCACCGGCACAATGAGACCGGTCGTCGCCGCTGGACCGAACAGCAGGTAGGGCAGTGACGACGCCGCGGTTGTCAGCGGCGCGAAGATGGTCGGGGACAGGATGGATTCGGCCCAGCCTGCGATGCCGTCGGAGCCCAGTGCGTTGTGGAAGACCAGAGAGAACGACAGATACCCGGACTCGTCGATGTCGTAGGGCTGTCCGCGGCGGTAGACCCACACCCAAGCCAGATTGGCGATTGTGTAGAAGAGGAGAAACATCATGAGGAGACCGCGGCGCGCGAGATATGCCGAGCACCTGGCTCCCACGGACCCTCGCGACGCCTGCGGTAGGAGTGTCATCGAGCGCGAAGGAAACGTCGCGGTGGTGCAGATGGCTCCAGCGCCAGCCCTTCGAGGATGCTCCTGATGTCGTGCGCGTACCAGCGCGAGTCGTACGACTTCAGGATCTTCCGCCGTCCGGCCGCGCCGACGCGCTCCAATTCCCCAGCGCTGCGTGTGGCGATCTGCTCGAGAGCCTCCACCGTCGCGCGGAGGTCGCGGGCCTCGTACAGATATCCGGTCTGGCCGTCGTCAATCAACTCAGGGAGGCCGAAGACCGACGTCGCGACCACGGGCACGCCGAAGCACATCGCCTCCAGGACCGACCGCGGCAGCGACTCGATATCAGAGGCGCTCAGGAATACGTCTGCAGCTCGATACCACGGATAGGTGTCCGGGGTGACGGGAAAAATGAGTACCTGAGCCGCCGCCTCGGACGTGCTGACGAAATCGGCAATTGCGTCGCCATAGGGCCCGCCCGTATCGCCCACTAGCGCAACCATCAAATCCGGGAACTTGCCCCCAAGGTGCGACATGGCCTCTGCGACCAGAGCCTGGGCCTTTCGCGGCTCCACAGTACCGAGAACCACAACTAGTCGAGCCTCGGACGGGATGCCCAGCATGCTGCGCGCCTCTGCGACGCTCACGTCAGCGCAATACTTCTCCACGGACTCGGTATCGATCCCATAGGGGACAACCAGGCAATTCTGCTCGGTCGCTGCGTCAAGGAAAAGCTGTCGCGTGCTGTCCGCCTCGAAGACAATCGCGGCCGTAGCCCTGAGCGCCGCCGATGCTGCGGCTTTCACTTCGACATCGACGTACCCCGCGGGATAGGCAGCCGCCCAGAACGCCGCGGGGGTGAAGCTCTCATGCACGGCCCACACTGCCGGAAGGCCCAATCGGCCGGCCAGGTCGGCGCCGAGGAAGGAACCCATCGTATTGACGAGCACCGCGTTGGCGCCGATCACGGCTGCCATAGCCGATAGCTCCCGGATGCGCCCCTCATAGACGGCGGTCTCGGTCGGATAGGGGCCGGTGACATGCACGCCGATTCCCGCCTCCTCCAGCGCCCCGCGCAATTCTCCGTCGACGGCACTGACCACCGTGCACCGGAACTCACTCCCGGCACCGCACTTCAACAGCAGCTCGGACAGCCACAACTGCCCACCGCCGAGACCCAGGTGATGGGTGAACACCATCAGGTTGAGACCGTCCTGGGCCTCGGTTCCCAGTGCTATCGAGCCGCCGCCGCTCCATCGGCGCATCGCCGCCTGCACCGCGCTCAGCGTGTCGTTCCGCGCGGGTTTCGAGTGTCGGGCCGGCTCAGCGGGAACAGGAGGCGAGGCGAGCTCGACTACCTGAGTATCGACAACTACGCGAACACCCTCGAAATCGGTGACGACGCACGCAAGGCGGATGCTCGTGCTTTCGGGGTCCAGCTGCGTCAGATCCAGTTGCACCTCGAATCCGCTGAATTGCGCATACGGCTCGGCCATGAGCTCACGGAGGTCCTGCCGCAGGAGCCCGATTCGGGCGGTGATCGGGGGGTCGTCGTCAACAACGACGGCCACCTGGGCGAGCGGGCCGCGCGGACTCAGCGCCCAGCCGGACACAACGACGACGTCCCGCTGGAGCGGACCCGCCGCAGAGGGGCCGTCGAAATGCCCCACCACCGGGCCGTTACGCGGCTCGCCCACCTCGACCGCACCGGTCGTGGGTGCGATTCGCACGGGGACCGAGCCCGCGAGAATCGGGCCATCGATGACGCTTGGCCAGACCGTGAAGTCGACGACGACGCTCGTCTCGGTGACGGTTGAGAGGTCGACCGGCATCGTCCAACCGCACCTGGCGAAGCCCTCGCCCAGCACATCGATGAGGTCCTGACGGACGTCGCCGGCGCCAAGCGCCCGGCCAACCTCAATGCCGGCGACCGTCGCCACGACGGCAAGCACCGGGCCGCCCTGCCATGCGTGCCATCCTCGGAAATCCTGCAGGGAGCGCTGCGCCGGCACGCCGGGCTGTGGCCAATCCACATTGCCCATCACGGTCGGCGCGACGTCAGATGGCTGGTCAATCGGCAGGTGGGAACGCACAGGGCCGGTTGCCTCGGTCCAGCGCCTGAGGGAAGCGATGCGCGGGATTCTCACGCCGACGCGTTCTGCAGGTCCGCGCTCAGCGCGTTCCGGTACGCCCAGGCGTCGGCGACACCGTCGCGCAGGGATACAGGCGCCCATGGCGTCAGCGACCGGAGGCGCGCGACGTCGAGGAAGATCCCCTGCACGTCGAAGCCGCGGGCCGCCCGCCAGTTCACCTTCGTCGTCTTGCCCGTGATCTCGTCGACGACCTGCAGCACGTCCAGCACCGAATGTCCTATCCCGCTGCCGACATTCACGATCCGCGGCTGGCTGCCGCGCTGCCGCGAGAGGCGCACTACTGCCTTGGCGACATCGCCGACGTATACGTAGTCCCGGAGCGAGGTGCCGTCGCCGTAGACGCTGACCGGCGACGATGCCGCAGCCGCATCGAGCAGCGTGGCGATGAGGCCCTGGCCCCGTTTCGCGGTCTGACCCGGCCCGTAGGCGTTCGCCACTCGGAGTATTCGGATTGGCAGGCTATGGACATCGGCGTGCATCGACAGGTAATGCTCCGCCGTGAGCTTCGCGATGCCGTACGCCGAGATGGGCGAGCACGCGCGTGATTCAGCGACCGGGAGGCCCGCTACATTTCCGTACACCGCGCCGCCTGAGGACAGATAGGTCAAGCTCACTTCGGGCCGGCGCGTCAACTCTCCCGCCAGGCTGACGGCCAGGCGCGCCGCGTTGACCAACGCCGCGCCCGCGTCACCTTCGGCCTCGACCGGCGACTGACCGCCCAGTGCGTGGACGACGTGGTCGACATCGGTCATCGCACGGGAGAGAATCGATGGATCGTGAGCGTCGCCCTGTAGGTAATCGACGTTGTCGGTGAGGGATCGCTTGATGTCCGGTGGATTGCGCGCGAGCACGACGACCGTTGCCCCGACAGCACGGAATTCCTCGACGATATGCGATCCGATGAAACCCGTGCCACCAAGCACGAGAACCCGGCGATGGTTCTTCTCGTTGCTGATGGAGTTTCCTCCCGGCCGGCTCAGATGCGCGCTTGTCCTGGTGGACGCGGACCAGCATAGGGCCGTCGTCGGCAAGATCAAGTTCACTGGTACTTAACTGGCGTGTCTCAGCCCCGGAAGGCGAGGTAGTCGCCGGTGATCTTCTGGAGACGGTCGCGATCGAAGCTGGGCTTGTGGCCGCCGTGGACCATGCTGACGTCGAGGTCGTGCAGCCGCTGCATCGTCGCCAGGTAGTCCGGGATGCTCGAGCCCTCGCCGGTGTCCAGCAGGATCCCGTCGTAGACGATGTCGCCGGTGTACAGCGTGCCCGCCCGCTCGTCGTAGAGCGCGATGCTCCCCGGGGTGTGGCCAGGCAGGTGCAGCACGGTGAACGAGATGTCGCCCAGATCGATCACATCGCCCTCGGCGAGCTCGCGCGTCACAGTGGCGGCCTTCAGCTCGTACGCCGCGGGGTCGTAGCCCGCGTACGGCACTGCGTCGATGAGCCAAGGCGGCAGGACCGCGAGCGCCGTCCCCTCAAGCGATCCATCGGTAGCTAGTGACCAGCCGCCCTTGAGGCTGCCCGGCTTCGGGGTCTCCACCTTGGCCACCTCGGCGCTGTGCATCCACACATCGCCGAATTCGTGCGCGCCGCCCATGTGGTCGCCGTGGCTATGGGTCAGCACCAGCAGCGGGTCGCGCTCGAAGAGGTCCGGCAGGTTGGCGCGCAGCGACGCCACGCCGTTGCCGCTGTCGATCAGCAGGTCGCGGTCCCGGCCGCGCACCCACCAGAGGTTCGCTG
>JAOPVO010000292.1 GCA_025966155.1 Pseudonocardiales bacterium | reverse complement strand
GCCGCCCGCGAGCAGGGCGTGCTGCTGTCGGTCGTCGGTCCGCGCCGCGTGCGCCTCGTGACGCACCTCGACGTCGACGACGCCGGCGCCACCAGGGCGGCCGCCGTCGTCGCCGGACTGCTCGGCGCCTAGACCCTCCGGCCGAGCATCGGCGGCAGCTCCCGGCAGGCCCGCGCCAGCTCGTCGAGCTCCTCGCCGTACAGCGCCTGCGGACCGTCGCACAGCGCCGCGGTCGGGTCGGCGTGCACGTCGACCATGACGGCGTCGGCGCCGACCGCGATGGCCGCGCGGGTCAGCGGCACCACGAGGTCGCGCTTGCCGGCGCTGTGCGACGGGTCGACGACGATCGGCAGGTGCGACAGCGCGTGCACCATCGGCACCGCGCTGACGTCGAGGGTGTTGCGGGTGGCGGTCTCGAAGGTCCGGATGCCGCGCTCGCACAGGACGATGTCGAGGTTGCCGCGCTGCGCGACGTACTCCGCGGCCATGAGCCACTCCTCGTACGTCGCCGTCAGCCCGCGCTTGAGCATCACCGGCTTGCCCACCGACCCGACGGCCTGCAGCAGCCCGAAGTTCTGCATATTGCGGGTGCCGATCTGCAGCATGTCCGCGTACTCCGCGACGACGTCGACATCGGCGGTGTCCAGTACCTCGGTGACGATCGGCAGGCCGGTCTCCTCCCGGACATCGGCCAGGATGCGCAGTGCCGCAATACCGAGGCCCTGGAAGGCGTAGGGGGAGGTGCGCGGCTTGTAGGCGCCGCCGCGCAGCAGGGTCGCGCCGGCGCGCTGGGCCATCCGCGCGGACTCCATAGTCTGCTCAGCGGTCTCGACGGCGCACGGGCCGGCGATCAGCGTGAAGGTGTCCGGCCCGATCGGCACGCCGCCGACCCGCACCGTGGTGCGCTTGGTGTGATTCTCCGCCGACACCAGCTTGTAGGGGGCGGTGATGCGCACGGTGTGATCGACGCCTGCGAGGCCGCTGGCGTCGAGGGTCTCCAGCACATCGGGGCTGCCGACGACGCCGACGATCGTGCGCGCGACCCCCTTGCTGACGAAGGCCTGGCCGCCATGCGCCTCGATGTGCGCAATCACGGTGCTTATCTCGGTATCGCCGGCTGCGGGCGTCATCACGATGACCATGACCCCAGCCTTCCATGACCGGCAAGCCGCCGTGCGGGTGGTTCAGAGCAGCAACAGGAAGCCTCCGCTCTGGGCTTGCCGGCCGGACTGGCCTAGCGTCGGGAGGATGGATGCCCGCGAGCCGTTGAAGCGGCAATCAGTAGCGACCGACGCCGCCCCGGCCGCGCTCGGCCCGTACAGCCAGGCGATCACCGCCGGCGGTTTCGTCTTCTGTTCCGGGACGACCGGCATCGATCCGCGGACCGGGCTGGCGCCGGAGGGCATCGAGGCGCAGACGGAGCAGGCGCTGCGCAATCTGTCCGCGGTCCTCGAGGCCGCCGGCGCGTCCCTGGGCGACCTCGTGAAGACGACCATCTTCTACGCCGACGTCGAGGACTTCGCGAAACTGAACCAGGTGTACGCCCGATTCATGCCCGACCCGCCGCCGGCGCGCTCCGCCCCGGCCAACGTGGCACTTCCGCGTGGATTGCTCATCTCCATCGAGGGGATTGCGCTGCTGCCCATCTGACGATGGGCCGGTGCTTTGCGCGCTATGTGCTCGCCCGCCGTCAGGCCCCGGCACCGCGATCGGGTGCGCTCATGTCGCCCGTTGCCGGTGCGCCGTCGGCCAATCCATAACGCAGGTAGACGGTGCCCTTGGCGCTGGCGACGGGCGGCTCCAGGAGCGTGAGGTTCGTCGGCACCGCGCCGCCGTCGAAGAGCTTCTTGCCGACGCCGAGCACGATGGGGTGAACCCAGAGGTCGAGGCGGTCGAAGAGCCTCTCGCGCAGAAGGGTCTGCACGAGATTCAGGCTGCCGACCACCTTGATGTTCTCGTGCCGGTCGCGGATCTCCCGTACTGCGGCGGCGAGGTCCGGGCCGAGCTGGGATGAGCCGGCCCACGACAGGTCGGGCGTCGCACGGGACGCAACGTATTTGGGGATCCGGTTGAACATCGTGGCGATCTCGTTGTCCTGGCCGCCCTCCTGGTGCGGCCAATAGGCAGCGAAGATGTCGTACGTCCGCCGCCCGAGCAAGAGCGCGTCGGTGCCTTGGTACGCCGCTCCGACCTGATCGCCGGAGACCTCATCCAGCAGCGGCGCCTGCCAACCGCCGAACGGGAACCCGGCCGGGTCCTCCTCTGGGCCGCCCGGTGATTGCCCGACGAGGTCGAGCGTTGCGAACATCTCGATGTGGATGAGGCCCATGCCTACTCCCGATGAGTTGGTTGTCCTGGTCGGTTCCTAAGACCGTCTATGGCGCGTCGAATCATCGGCATAGCGGAGCCGAGCTTCAAGCGTCGCCCCGTCGATGTGCACCTATCGACCTACGGCATGTAGGTTATAACCGACAACCTATAGGAGGCGGTATGCCGCGATCCGGCGTGACGGTCGAGCGCCTCGCGCTCGCGGCCGCCGAGCTGGCCGACGCCAACGGACTTGCCGAGGTGACGGTGTCCGCCGTTGCGCGCCTCGTCGGGGTGCGGCCCGCGAGTGTGTACTCGCACCTGGCCAGCGCGGACGTCCTGCTCGACCAAGTGACCCTGCGGGCGCTGGTTGAGCTGGCGGACCGCCTGGCCGAGCAATTGTCGGGCCGCTCAGGACGCGACGCGTTGATCGCGTTCGCCGAGGTGCACCGCGAGTACGCGAACTCCCACCCGGGGCGGTGGCAGGCCCTTCAGCGGCGTCTCGGCCCCGAGGCTGCCGCCGGCAGCGCCGGGCCGAGGATCGCGCGGTCCGCCCGGGCGATCATGCGGGACTACGGCCTGACCCCAGACGACGAGACGCACGCCGTCCGCTTGCTGGGCAGCGCGGTGAGCGGCTTCATCGCCTTGGAGGGCGGCGGCAGCTTCGATCACTCCACCCCGCCGGCGTCCGATAGCTGGGTGCTGGTGCTGAACGCGGTCGACTCGGCCCTGCGCAACTGGCCGACCGACTCGGCGGACCGCGCATGAACGGCGTGGGCGAGCTGATCGGCGTCCCTATCGTCGCGGAACTCGTCCGCGGCGCCGCGGAGCTGGAGGCGACGGCGCGGGGCCTGCTCCCGCACCGGCTGCCGCGCTGGGTGCGGGAGCAGTTCCCCGATCCTCAGCTGCTGCAGGCCGAAGGGCAGCCCGCCGGTGTTCGATTGGCGTTCCGGACCCGATCGACCGTCATTGCCCTCGATGCGGTGCCCACCAAGCTCGCCTACCGCGGCGCCAGCGGGCGCCCTTCCGGGATGCACGACCTGCTCGTCGACGGCATCCTCGTGGCGCGGCAGCCGATCGACGCCGGCGACCGGATCCTGGTCGATCTGCGGACCGGCGGGGTCGAGCACCGGGCCGGCGAGCCCGGTACCGCGCTGTTCGCCGGGCTGGACCCGCGCGACAAGCACGTCGAGATCTGGCTTCCCTGGAATGAGCGCACTGAGATCGTCGGGCTGCGCACGGACGCCCCGGTGCGCCAGGCGCCCGCCTCGGGCCGCCCGGAATGGCTGCACTACGGGAGCTCCATCAGCCAGGGCTCCAACGCCGATGGGCCGACCGGCACGTGGCCGGTCGTCGCCGCCCTGCGCGGGCAGGTCGAGATCACGAATCTCGGTTTCGGCGGCAGCGCGATGCTCGACCAATTCGCGGCGCGCGTCATACGCGACGCCCCGGCGGATGTCATCAGCCTTGAGATAGGCATCAATCTAGTGAACGTCGACGCCATGCGGCTGCGGGCGTTCGTGCCGGCTGTGCACGGCTTCCTCGACACGATCCGCGACGGCCATCCCGGCACCCCGCTCACGGTGCTGTCCCCGATCTACTGCGGGATCCACGAGGCCACGCCTGGTCCGGCGGCAATCGATTCGGCGACGGTCGGCACGAACCAGATTCGATTCGTCGCCACCGGCGATCCGCTGGAGGTGAGCCGCGGCGCCCTGACGCTCGAGGTCATCCGCGCGGAACTCGAGCGCATCGTCGCGCAGCGATCGACGACCGACCCGGCGCTGACGTACCTGGATGGCAAGGATCTGTACGGGCCCCACGATGCCGAGCAGATGCCTCTGGCGGATGGCCTGCACCCCGGCCCGATAGCGCACCAGCACATGGGCCGCGCCTTCGCAGCGAGGGTCCTTGGCCGCTAGAGAAATTCGGATTCATCGCGACTCGTCCTCGCCGAAACTCGAGCCCGGCGCCTATGCTCGCGTGCGCTCGGTCCCTTTGACGTGGAGGCGCACCTTGACCATCGACAAGATCAGCCCGCCCGAGTCCGTCGGCGTATCCGCCCGCGGCCTGGCGCATCTCGACGCGCACATCCAGGCCTACGTCGATGCCGGCAAGCTGCCCGGCGCGCTGGTTCTGGTCGCCCGCAAGGGCGAGGTGGCGCACCTTTCGACTATGGGGATGGCCGATGTCGAGCGCGGCGTGCCGGTCTCGGCGGACACAATTTTCCGGATCTACTCGATGACCAAGCCCCTGACGTCGATCGCGCTGATGCAGTTGCATGAGCGCGGGCTGCTCCAGCTGGACGACCCGGTGCACAAGTACATCCCGTCCTGGGCGGGCCAGCGGGTGTACGAGTCGGGCGAGTACCCCGACTTCCAGACGCGCGAGACCGACCGCGCAATGACCGTCAGGGACCTGCTGTCGCACCAATCGGGGCTCACCTACGGCGCCTTCGACGCCTCGCCCCTGGATTCCGCCTATACCGCCCGCGCGCCCCTGTCGCCGAGCGGGACGCTCGACGACATGATCGCCAAGCTCGCCGATCTGCCGCTGAAGTTCTCGCCCGGAACCCGGTGGAACTACTCCGTGTCGACCGATGTGTGCGGCTACCTCGTGCAGGTCATCTCGGGTCAGAAGCTCGATGACTACTTCGCCGAGCACATCACCGGCCCGCTAGGGATGATCGACACCGCGTTCCAGGTTGCGCCGGAGAAGGCCGGGCGCTTCGCGGCGAACTACGGCCCGACGCCCGAGGGCGGTCTGCGGCTGGTCGACGATCCTAAGTCGAGCCGCTTCTGCGGGCCGCAGACCTTTTTGTCCGGCGGCGGCGGCCTTACCTCGACCGCGAGCGACTACTGGCGCTTCGCCCAGGCACTGGCCAACGGCGGCGAGCTCGATGGCGTGCGGATCATCGGGCGCAAGACCCTCGCGCTGATGACGTCCAACCACCTGGCCGGCGGCGGGGATCTGTCGTCGGTCGCGTTCGGGCAATGGAGCGAGACCGCGTACGACGGCGTCGGCTTCGGGCTCGGCTTCTCGGTCACGCTGGATCCCGCCAAGTCCCAGGTCGCGGGCTCGCCCGGGGAATTCGCCTGGGGCGGCGCGGCCAGCACGGCCTTCTTCGTCGACCCGGCCGAGGAGCTCGTCTTCATCTTCATGACCCAGCTCATGCCGTCCTCGACCTACAACATCCGCCGGGAGTTCCGCTCGATCGTCTACGGCTCCCTGACCTGACGCCGATCCAGCCGACCCGCGCGCAACTGCTTCAGGATCGCGATATCGGCGGCGTGATCAGCATCGGGGCTCTCTGTCATCAACGGCACGCCGGCGCGCAGCCCGTGGGCGAATAGCGCGCCGAATGCTTCGGTGCCTATCGTCCCGGTGCCCTCCGCCAGCGACGCGTGACGGTCCCGCTTCGATCCCGGCGGATCTCGCGAATCGTTGATATGCATTGCCCCCAATCGATCGGCTCCGATGAGGCGGTCGAATTCGCGCAGGGCCGCGGCGAAGAGGGACGGGCTGGAGAGGTCGTGCCCGCTGGCATGCAGGTGGCAGGTATCGATGCAGACGCCCAGGCCCGGCTCGCCCACCGCGTCGAGGTACGCGGCGGTCGACGCCAGATCCGATGCCAGCGCGCCCCCGCCGCCCGCGGTCGGCTCGATCAGCAGGCGCGGCGCACCCGTCCCGTCATGGGCGCGCAGCAGCCCGGAGATCGCCTCGCGGACCTGGTCCATCGCCCGCTCCCACGGCCAGTCCGGCCGCCCGATCAGCTTGGAGCCCGCGTGCACGACCACCGCCTGCGCGCCGATCTGCGCTCCTCGTCTTAGGGTCGCGTCGAGGGAGTCGCGCGAGCGCCGCGCGGTCGCCTCGTCCGGCGAGCCGAGGTTGATCAGGTAGGGCGCGTGGATGACCACAGCGAGCCCGGCGGCGGCGCTGCTGGCGCGGAATGCAGTGTCGCCGACCGGGTCGGCGGTCGGCGGCGCCCAGCCCCTGGGATTGGAGACGAATACCTGGATCGCCTCGGCGCCCACCGACAGCGCATGCGGGACCGAGGTGCGGGCCAGGCCACCGGACACCGGGACATGCGAGCCGATCAGCGGACCGGCGCGGTGGATCCGATTCGTCACGCCACGCTGAGCGTGACGGTCGAGCCCTTCTTTACCTTCGTCCCCTCGGTCGGGTCCATGCCGACCACGATGTCGAGGTTGCCGCCGAAGACCTTCTCGATCTTCACCTTGAGCCCCAGCGCCTCGAGCTTGCCCTTGGCGACCGACGAGGAGTTGCCCCCGGTCGCCGGGATCGTCACGAGCTCCGGGCCCAGCGACACCACGATGGCGACGTCGGTGAACTTCACCGCCGGCTTGTCCGCATCCGGGGACTGGCGGATCACGGCCCCGACCGCGACGGTGTCGCTGTACTCCTCGGTGACGATCGGGTTGAACCCGGCGCCATCGAGCTTCGCGGTGGCATCGGCCTTGGCCAGCGTCTTCACGTTCGGGACGTTGACTACCGGCGGCCCAGTCGAGATGTAGAGGGTGACGGACTGGTTGCGCGGCACCTGCGCGTCGGCCGCGGGATCGGTGCGGATGACCGTCCCGATCGGCGCTCTGTCGTCCGAGGCCTGGCTGGTGACGATCTTCACCCCGGGGATGACGGCCAGGGCCGCCCGGGCCTGCTCCTCGGTCTGCGCCGCGACCGTCGGCACCGCGAACCGCTCCTTGCCGCCGGATACGACGAGAACGACCTCATCGCCGGGCAGCACGCGATCGCCGGGCGCGGGCTCGGTGTTGATGACGGTGTTGGCCTCGGCCGTCTCGCTGTACTCGGTCCTCGGCTGCTCGGCGACCGACAGCCCGGCGTCCTCGAGCTGCGCGCGGGCGGCATCCATCGATGCGCTGCGCACATCCGGCACGGAGGTGTAGCGGCCGGTGACGTACCACCAGCTGCCGAAGGCGGCGGCGACGCCGAGCACCAGCACGATCAGCAGCGCCAGCAGGGTGCGCCGGCGCTTGCCCCGTCGGCGCGCCCGGTTCTGGGCCGCCGCGGTGGTTGGCGGGCCCGGCGGGCGGCCGGCGAGCTGCTGC
>JAOPVO010000190.1 GCA_025966155.1 Pseudonocardiales bacterium | reverse complement strand
CGACGGCCGGGTAGATGCCCTTCTCCGAGATCGGGCGCGAGAGCACCGTCGTCGCGTCGAGGTGGGCGAAGGTCGTGGCCGGCGCCGGGTCGGTGATGTCGTCGGCGGGCACGTAGACGGCCTGCAGTGACGTGATCGAGCGGCCACGGGTCGAGGTGATGCGCTCCTGGAGAGCACCCATCTCGTCGGCCAACGTCGGCTGGTAGCCCACTGCGGACGGCATGCGCCCGAGCAGTGTCGAGACCTCGGACCCGGCCTGGGTGTAGCGGAAGATGTTGTCTATGAACAGCAGCACGTCCTGGCCCTGAACATCGCGGAAGTACTCCGCCATGGTCAGCGCGGACAGCGCAACCCGCAGGCGCGTGCCCGGCGGCTCGTCCATCTGGCCGAAGACCAGTGCGGTCTTGTCGATGACGCCGGTCTCGGTCATCTCGGCGATGAGGTCGTTGCCCTCGCGGGTGCGCTCGCCGACACCGGCGAACACCGACACACCACCGAAGTTCTCGGCAACGCGGTAGATCATCTCCTGGATCATGACTGTCTTGCCGACGCCGGCCCCGCCGAACAGGCCGATCTTGCCGCCGACGACGTACGGGGTGAGCAGGTCGACGACCTTGATGCCGGTCTCGAACATCTCGGTCTTGCTCTCAAGCTGGTCGAAGGGCGGCGGGTCGCGGTGGATCGGCCAGCGCTCGGAGATCTGCAGCGACGACGCGTCGACGTCCAGCGGCTCGCCGAGGACATTCCAGACGTGGCCCTTGGTCACGTCGCCGACCGGCACCGTGATGGGGCCGCCGGTGTCGGTGACGTCGGCGCCGCGGGTCAGGCCGTCGGTCGGCTGAAGGGCGATCGTCCGGACCATGTTGTCGCCCAGGTGCTGGGCAACTTCCAGGGTCATGGTCTTCGCGACCTCAGGCAGCTCGATCTTCACCGTCAGGGCGTTGAAGAGCGCGGGCATGGCGTCGCGGGTGAACTCCACGTCGACGACGGGCCCGATGACGCGGACTACGCGCCCAGTCGGGGCCTTCGCGGCGGAGCCGCTCACGGGGGCTTCTACGGTTGCGGTCATTACAAGTCACTCCCTGCCGAGGCGAGCGCTTCCGCGCCACCAACGATCTCGCTGATCTCTTGGGTGATCTCGGCCTGGCGCGCCTTGTTGGCCAGGCGGATATAGGTCTTGATGAGGCCATCGGCGTTGTCGGCCGCGGACTTCATCGCACGACGACGCGCGGCCGATTCCGACGCCGCGGCGTCCAGCAGCGCGGTGTAGATGCGCGTGTTGATGTACTTGGGCAGCAGCGACTCGAGCAGTGCCTCGGCATCCGGCTCGTACTCGTACTCCGGCAGCGGGCCGCCGGTGTACTCCTGCGCGCTGGTCTCCTGCACGACCAGCGGCGCTATGCGCAGCGCCACCGGGGTCTGGGTCAGCATCGAGCGGAACTCGGTGTAGACCACGTGCAGCTCGTCGACGCCCTCGATGCCATCGGCGCCCGGGCCCTCGGCGGTGTCGTCGGCCCCGGCCAGGAAGGCGGCGACCAGCGTGCGGCCGATCCGACGAGCGTCCTCGAAGGAGGGCTGCTCGGAGAAGCCGGTCCAGCTCTCGGTGATCTTCCGCTGGCGGAAGGCGTAGTACGCCACGCCCTTGCGCCCGACCACGTAGAGCCGGGCGTCCTTGCCCTCGCTGCGCAGCAGCTCGACCAGCTCGTTGGTCGCCTTGATGACATTCGAGCTGTACCCGCCGGCCAGACCGCGGTCGGACGTGATCAGCAGGACGCCGGCCCGGCGCGCCCCGGACCGCTGCGCGAGCAGCGGGTGGTCCAGGGTCGAGTTGCTGGCCAGCGAGGTCAGAGCGGACGTGATCTCCAACGCGTACGGCTTAGCCGCACTCACCCGCGCCTGCGCCTTGGCGATGCGCGACGCGGCGATGAGCTCCATCGCCTTGGTGATCTTGTTGGTCGATTGGAGGGACTTGATCCGTCGTCGATAGACCCGAAGCTGAGCGCCCATGAGTGGCTATCAGCCCTTGGCCGGCGCCGGCACGACGCGGGTGACCGAGGCCTGGCCGACAGCCGATGCGCTCATGGCATCGGCATCGTCGGTGGGGGCCGGCGCGGCGGCGGACTGGGTGAACTGCTGCTTCACCGCGGCGACGGCCTTCTGCAGCTCCGCGACGGTCTCGTCCGGCAGCGTGCCGGCCGCGATCGTGTCGAAGATGCCCTTGGCGTTGTGCGCGATGTACTCGTGGAGAGCAGCCTCGAACGGGCGGACATCGGCGACGGCGACGTCATCCAGCGCGCCCGTGGTGCCGGCCCAGATCGAGACGACCTCCTTCTCGACCGAGAACGGGTTCGACTGCGCCTGCTTGAGCAGCTCGACCAGGCGGGCGCCGCGGTTCAGCTGCTGCTTGGACGCGGCATCGAGGTCGGAGCCGAAGGCCGCGAAGGCCTCGAGCTCGCGGTACTGGGCGAGGTCGACGCGCAGGCGACCGGCAACCGACTTCATGGCCTTGGTCTGCGCCGAGCCGCCGACGCGGGACACCGAGATGCCCACGTTGATGGCCGGGCGGACGCCGGCGTTGAAGAGGTCGGTCTCCAGGAAGCACTGGCCGTCGGTGATCGAGATGACGTTGGTCGGGATGTACGCCGAGACGTCGTTGCCCTTGGTCTCGATGATCGGCAGGCCGGTCATCGAGCCGCCGCCGAGCTCGTCGGACAGCTTGGCGCAACGCTCGAGCAGACGGGAGTGCAGGTAGAACACGTCGCCGGGGTACGCCTCGCGCCCCGGCGGGCGACGCAGCAGCAGGGATACCGCGCGGTACGCCTCGGCCTGCTTGGTGAGGTCGTCGAACACGATGAGGACGTGCTTGCCGGCGTACATCCAGTGCTGGCCGATGGCCGAGCCGGTGTACGGGGCGAGGTACTTGAAGCCCGCGGAGTCCGAGGCGGGAGCGGCAACGATCGTCGTGTACTCCAGCGCGCCGGCCTCGTCCAGGGTGCGGCGCACCGAGGCGATGGTCGAGCCCTTCTGGCCGATGGCGACGTAGATGCAGCGAACCTGCTTCGCCGGGTCGCCGGTCGCCCAGTTGTCGCGCTGGTTGATGATCGCGTCCACGGTGACCGTCGTCTTGCCGGTCTGCCGGTCGCCGATGATCAGCTGGCGCTGGCCGCGCCCGATGGCGGTCATGGCGTCGATGGCCTTGATGCCGGTAACCAGCGGCTCCTTGACGCCCTGGCGCTGCATCACCGACGGGGCCTGCAGCTCGAGGGCGCGACGGCCCTCGGCCACGATGTCGCCCTGGCCGTCGATGGGCTCGCCGAGGGGGTTCACGACCCGGCCGAGGAAGGCGTCGCCGACCGGCACGGAGAGGATCTCCCCGGTGCGGGTGACCTGCTGGCCCTCCTCGATGTGCGAGGCATCGCCCAGAACGACGACGCCGATCTCGCGCACATCCAGGTTCAGGGCCACGCCCAGCGTGCCGTCCTCGAACTTCAGGAGCTCGTTGGTCATCGCGCTCGGCAGGCCCTCGACGCGGGCGATGCCGTCGCCGGTCTCGGCAACGATGCCCACCTCCTCGCGCGATGCCTCGGGCGAGTAGGACGACACGTAGCTCTCGATCGCGCTACGGATCTCGTCTGCGGAGATCGTCAGCTCTGTCATGGCGGGTCCTTTATCTTCGTGTGCGTCGTCTGGATGCGGCGTCGAATTCGTTCAGGTGGAGCGGGACTGCGTCGGGCTGGTGCTGGCTAGCGGGCGGCCAGCGCGGAGCGGGCGGCGGCGAGGCGGCTAGCCACGCTGCCATCGATCAGCTCATCGCCGACCCGGATGACCAACCCGCCCAGGACGGACGGGTCGATCTGGGTGCGGACGCCGATGGACCGACCGTACGTGGAGGACAGCAAGGCGGCGAGCCGCTCCTCCTGCTCGCTGGACAGCGCGACTGCGCTGCGGACGCGGGCGATCGATCGATTCTGACGCGCGGCCGCGCCCTCGGCGAGGGCCTCGACCCGCATCGGGAAACCGGATCGGCCGGCCTGGCTGAGCGCGTAGCGCAGCAGCTGGGCGGTCAGGGGGTTGACCTTGCCGTCGGTGACTGTGCCCAGCAGCGCCGATCGGCGCGCGGTGGGCACGGCCTGGTCGTCGAGCAGGGTGGTCAGCTGCGGCTCGGCGTCGAGGATCCGCCCGAACCGGAACAGCTCATCCTCGACCGCGTTCAGGGAGCCGGCCTTCTCGGCCGCTGCGAACAGCGCCTCGTTGGCCAGGGTGCCCAGCGCCTCGACGAGGTCCCAGGAGGAGGACCAGCGCGCGGTGACAGCTGCGGACACCACACCGAGCGCGGCATCGCCGACCTTGCCGCGAAGAAGGCCCTTCGCGGTGTCGCTTCGGCGGTCCGGCTCGATCGACGGGTCCGACAGCATCCGGCGCAGCCGGGCCTGGCTCGAGAGCAGGTCGGCAACGGCGTAGACATCGCCGGCCAGTGCCGACAGGTCTCCCCCGCCGGCGATGGTGGCGTCGAGCTCGCCGCTGAGCGCGGCCAGCGAGTCGCGGCTGGTGGACTGCATCAGGCGCCTGCACCTGCTGCGGCGTCGCGGGCCTGCAGGTCGGCGAGGAACTCGTCGACCGTGGCGCGGACACGGACATCATCGGACAGCGTCTGGTCGACGATCTTCTCGGCCAGCTCGACGGCAAGCGTGCCGATCTCGCCGCGCAGCTCGCGCACGACCTGCGAGCGCTGCACTGCCAGCTGCTCCTCGCCGCGGGCGATGATGCGCGCGGACTCGGTCTGGGCCTGCGTGCGCAGGTCCTCGACGATGCGCTGCGCCTCGGCGCGGGCCTCCTCGCGGATCTGCCCGGCCTCGCCGCGGGCGTCCGCGAGTTGGGCCTGGTAGTTAGCCAGCGCAGCCGCGGCCTCGGCCTGGGCCTGCTCGGCCCGGGCGATGCCGCCCTCGATCGCATCGCGGCGCGCGGCGAATGTCGCCTCGAACTGCGGCACGACGAACTTGCGGATCAGGAAGAACAGGATGCCGAAGATCACCAGTACGAGAATGATCTCGGACAGGTGCGGGACGAGCGGATTCGGCTCTTCGTCGCCTGCGGCGAAGATGAAGCTTGCCATTGACGTCACCTCTGAAGTCTGTGGACCGACGAGCGCGTGGGTTACGGACTACTTGAGGACGAACGCGAGCGCGATACCGATGATGGCCAGCGCCTCAGCCAGGGCGAAGCCCAGGATGGCGATGGGCTGCAGACGGCTCTGCATCTCGGGCTGGCGCGCGGTGCCATTGATGTACGCCGCGAAGATCAGTCCGATGCCGATGCCGGGACCGATGGCCGCAAGGCCGTACCCGACCATGTTGACGGAGCCACCCATTGGGATTTCCTTTCGTTGTCGGTCGCGATGACCGGTTTCGTTACTAGCAGGGGGAGCGTGCTGGTTCAGCGCGAGCCGGACGAGATCGACCGGCCGTGGACCTACTGGTCGATCAGTGCTCAGCCGCCAGCGAGCCGGAGATGTACTGAGCAGTCAGGAGAGTGAAGACATAGGCCTGCAGGATGGCGACGATGAGCTCCAGGAAGCCCACCGCGACGCCCATCACGAAGGACATCACACCGGCGGTCTTGAGCAGCACGGTGGGCCCGGTCGCGTGGATCAGCAGGTACTCCCCGCCCGTCGCGAACAGCAGCAGCAGCAGGTGGCCGGCGAACATATTCGCGAATAGTCGCAGCGACAGCGTGACCGGGCGGATCAGGAAGTTCGACATGAACTCCAGCGGGATCAGCAGCGGGAGGATCCAGGCCGGCACGCCCGAGGGCACGCACTGCAGCTTCAGGTAGCCCAGGAGCCCGTGCCGCTGAACGCCGATGGCGTTGTAGATGATCCAGACCATGCCGGCCAGGCCGTAGGCGAATCCGGCGATCGAGAACGGCGAGAACTGCAGCAGCGGGATGAGCCCGAAGCTGTTGTTCACCAGGATGAAGAAGAACATCGTGACCAGCAGCGGGACGTACTTGGCGAAGTCGTGATCGCCGATCGAGTCCCGGGCGATGCCGGTGCGCACGAAGTCGTAGGCCTGCTCGCCCAGGTACTGGCCCTTCGAGGGAACCAGCGCCTTCTTGCGCGCGGTGAGGTAGAGGAACGCGAAGACGATGACGGCGGCGAGCACCAGGAGAAGCGCCGCCTTGGTCAGCAGCAGCTGGTTGCCGAAGAAGACGTCGCGCAGTTGGAAGTCGCGGGGCCCGGGCGCCTCGAATCCCGGATTCGGAGCAGCGATGCTCACGTCTGTCACGCAATCTCTCCTCGGTCAGTCATCGTCGTCCGGCCAAGTCGCATCGGCCTCTGAGTTATCGGCTGTGCGCTTCGTGCTTCTCGGTGCGGGAGCAGGTGTGTCGGTCGGAACGCTCTTGAGGTACTCGTGGAAGACCAAGTACATCCCGAAGGCGATACCGACGAGGATTCCCAGGGGAGTCAGGTAGGGGGCATTAAGCCACCTGCCGAGACCCCAGCCCAGTGCTCCGTAAAACGCGACTCCGGCAACAAGATAGCCGAACGCGGCCCATGGATCTGCACCGCCCTGCTCGGGCGGGCCAGACTTGTTCGGACTGCTCATCGCCGGGCGAACTCTAGCAGTAGCTGTGGGTCCTTCTGCCACCATCTCCAAGCCGTCACAGCCATGCTAACGGCACGCATTTCGGCGCGAGAACATCGCGGTTTACTCATCCTCGGCCTCATCGACGTCGACGTATCCCAGCGGCGGCGGGAGCGGCGGATGCGCCCCCGGCGGAACCCGGTTCACGCGCCACTGCTGGATGGTCGAGGCCACCACCATCAGTACCAGGCCGGCCGCGAAACCGGGCCCGTCGATGACGTCGGGCGAGGCCAGCGCCAGCACTGCGCCGAAGACCGCAACTGTCGTCAGATACGTCATCATGGCGATCAGCAGGCTGAGCCCGGGCGCCTCGGAGGAGAACAGCCGCACTGCGGCGATCCCCCCGAACAGCAGGCCGCCGGCCAGGATCGCCGCGACTAGATAGCTGGCTGATGCACGCAGCCCGGCATCGCCGAGCACCGCGAACAGCGCCGCCCCGACGACGAGGGCGAGAAGGACCGCGGCCGTCAATCGCGGGCCGGGACGGTCCGTTGCCCGCACGGAGGCGGGCGTCACAGCCGGGCCCCGCGCAGGCGCGGCACAACAGAGGCGATAACCCCGAGCACAGCCAGGCCGCCGAGGATCGCGAGCACGCTGATCGGGCTGCGCGTGATGCTGAACGCCACCCCGCCGAAGGCGAGCAGCGCCGACCAGAAGTACAGCAGGAGCACAGCCCGGCGGTGCGTGTGGCCGATCTCCAGGAGTCTGTGGTGCAGGTGCTCCTTGTCCGGCGAGAACGGCGATTGGCGGCGCCGAACCCGGCGGAACACCGCCAGCACGAGGTCCATCAGCGGCAGGGCGAGCACCGCCGCGGGGATGAGCAGGGGCAGGGCCAGCGGCAGCGACCCGGTGAGCCCGCCGGTGGCCTGCGGGTCGATGCCCGAGGAGGCCGTGACCGCCGCGGCGGCGAGCATGAGTCCGACGAGCATGGAGCCCGAGTCCCCCATGAAGATCCGGGCCGGCGCGAAATTGTGCGGCAGGAAGCCCAGGCAGGCGCCGGCGAGCAGCGCCGAGAGCACCGTCGGGGCGGCGGCCACATCGGTGTTGCCCACCGACGCGAGGTGGTAGCTATGCACGAAGAACGCGGCGGCCCCGATCGCCGTGACACCGGCAGCCAGCCCATCGAGCCCGTCGATGAAGTTGATGGCATTAATCGTGAGCACGGTAAGGAATAGCGTGACCGGCACACCCAGATCACGGCCCAGGGAAACAGTTCCGACGTTGCCGAAGGGCACGTAGACCTGCAGCAGCTGCACTCCCCCGAAGATCACCATCACACCGGCGCACGTCACCTGGCCCGCCAGTTTGGTCAGGGAGTCCAGCTCGTAGCGGTCGTCGACCACGCCGAGCAGGCAGATCAGCGCACCGGCGATGAGGACGCCGGTCGTCTCCGACCCGTGCGTGAACGTGGACCGCAGCGTCGGCATCTGACGGGCCACGAGCAGGGCCACCCCAACTCCGAGGAAGATCGCGGTCCCGCCCATGCGCGGCATCGCGAAGGCGTGCACATCGCGATCGCGTGGGTATGCGACGGCGCCGATGCGCAGCGCCAGCCACCGCGCCAGCGGCGTCAGCAGGAAGGTGACACCGGCCGCAATGACCCCGAGCAGGGCGTATTCGAGGCTCGGATGCATGGCGTCGTCAGGCTAGCCGAGCTGCGGCAGAACCTCGCGCAGCACGTCGACGCTGACCGCGCCGACCCGGCGCACAACCGGGGTATCCCCGGAGAGATCCAGGATCGTGGACGCCACGGGGTCCGCGACCGGGCCGGCATCGAGGTAGACCGAGACGGCATCGCCGAGCTGGCGCCGGGCCTCCAGCGCCGTCGCCGCGGGCGCGAACCCCGACCGGTTGGCACTGGACACCGCCATCGGCCCGGTGGCCTGGAGCAGCTCGAGGGCGACCGGGTGCAGCGGCATCCGCAGCGCCACCGTCCCGCCGGTGTCCCCGAGGTCCCACGACAGGGAGGGCGCGTGCGGCACGACGATCGTGAGGGCGCCGGGCCAGAACGACTCGACGAGCTCGCGCAGCTGGGGGCTGACCGAGGCCACGAGGCCGTCGATGGTCGACCACGAGCCGATCAGCACGGGAACCGGCATATCGCGCCCGCGCCCCTTGGCCGCGAGCAGGGCCGCGACGGCGGGGCGGCTGAAGGCATCGGCGCCGATGCCATAGAGCGTGTCGGTGGGCAGCACGACGAGACGCCCGGAGCCGATCGCGTCGATCGCCGCGGCGATGCCGCGGGCACGCGACGTGGGGTCGAGGCAGTCGACGGTGGTGCTCATCGGGCCATCCTCTCAAGCGGCGCAACGGCGGTGACGAAGCGCGCCCGGCCGGGCAAGTCGAGATGCCCTTCGGCGTCGGCGAAACCGGCGGCCGCGGCCAGGGCGAGCACGGCGGCCTGGTGCGATTCGTCGTGCTCCAGCGCGAGCAGGCCGCCGGGGCGCAGCAGCGCGCGGGCCAGCGGCAGCAGTGCGGCGATGGACCGCAGCCCGTCCGGGCCGGAGAAGACCGCCTCGCCCGGATCGGCGCGCACCTCGGGATCGACGGCGGTGGCCGTAGGGACGTACGGCGGATTGCTGACAACCGCGTCGACGCCGCCGGCCAATCCGGCCAGGGGCCCATCGAGCAGGGTCAGATCGGCGAAGTCGCCCTCGACTATGCGCAAACGGGCATCCATGCGCAAACGGGCATCCGTGCGCATACGGGCATCGTGGGAATCGCCCAGCGCCGCTACGGCATTGCGGCGCAGCCACGGCAGCGCCTCGGCCGAGCGCTCGACCGCCACCACTGACCAGTCCGGGCGCTCGACGGCCAGCGCCAGCGCGATCGCGCCGCTGCCCGAGCCCAGGTCGACGACCGTCCGGGGCCCCTCCGGCAGGCGATCCAGCACGAGCTGCACCAGCGACTCGGTCTCGAAGCGCGGGATGAAGACCCCGGGGCCGACGGCAAGG
>JAOPVO010000175.1 GCA_025966155.1 Pseudonocardiales bacterium | reverse complement strand
TCCAGTCAGTCGGACCCTGATCCGACCGACGACCCGACCACTCCGCCGCGGACCGGGTCCGTCACTCCAACCCGCTCGTCGGGCTCACCCAGCCCGACCGGCTCCGTGAGCATCCAGGACGCCCGCAAGATCGCCGATCAGTACTTCGATGACATCACCTCAGGCGACTCCGACCACGCGACGACGCTGCTGTGCAAGGCGCAGGTGGCTCCCTTCAAGGAGAATCTCGCAGGTCCGCGGAACGACTTCGACTTCACCTTCACGAATGTCGACTACCTGGACGGCGAGGTGACGGCGCGCGGCACGACAGCGCAATACGACGTGCAGGGCTTCCTGACCGCCGATCCGAAAGTGACGGTGGACGTCACGCTCACCTTCACCGTCATCAAGGAGAGCGGCCCGAAGCTCTGCGGCGAGAGCACCTCCTAGCCTCACCGACTTCTCTGCCCGACACCGTTCGACCCGACAGGAGACAGAATGACCAACGCAGGACCGCCGCCGACCGGCGGGGATTGGGGTTCCCAGAACCCCGGCGGCCAGAACCCCGGCGGCCAGAACCCCGGCCCGCCGAACCCGTTCGGTACTCCGGCCCAGCCGGCGCCCGGCGCGTACCCGCCGCCGGCCCCGACCTACGGCCAGCCTGCACCGGGCCAGCCGGCTTATGGCCACCCTGCACCGGGCCAGCCGGCCTACGGCCAGCCTGCGTACGGCCAGCCTGCGTACGGTCAGCCGGGCTACCCGCCGCCGGCGCAGCCGAGCAAGTCCAAGACGCCCATGATCATCATCGCCGCCGTCATCGCCGCCGTGGTCGTGATTGGCATCATCCTGGCCGTCACGCTCACCGGCGGAGGCGACAAGAAGGACGAGTTCACCGTCGCTGGCGCCAAGAATGTGGCCCAGCAGTACTTCGGCGATATTGCCGACCAAGACCCCGCCCATGCCAAGACATTGCTGTGCAACGCGCAGAAGTCGGCGTTCGAGGACACCCTCGACGGCCCGAACAGCGACTTCGACTTCACCTTCACCGATGTCAACTTCAAGGACGGCTCGAAGGACGGCAGCAAGATCACCGTCGTGTATGACCTGGTCGGCTACCTGACCGACGACAAGGCCACCACCGTCGATGTGGAGCTCACCTTCGAGCTCATCGACGAGAACGGCCCCAAGCTCTGCGGCGAGAAGGGCTCGGCCAACTAGCCGTTCCCACTCAGCTTCACCCTCCATCCCGAGGGCGGGGCCGCGCTAGCCGGCGCGGCCCCGCCCTCGGGCGGTTAGCCTGGGCGGATGCCTTCTGCGTTGATCACCGCCCCGCTCGAGCTGGCTGCGCCCGCCGGCCCGCGGATCGTGGTCGACCCGCCCGTCGTGCTCGCGCCGATGGCCGGCATCACCAACATCGCCTTCCGCCGGCTCTGCCGGGAGTTCCTGGAATCGGCTATCCCGCCCGAGGCGCAGGTGCGCGCCGATGTCGCCCGCGGCTTGTTCGTCAGCGAGATGATCACCACCCGCGCCTTGGTCGAGCGCGACGCCAAGACCCTCCGGCTGATCGCCTTCGGCCCCGAGGAGAGCCCCCGCAGCCTCCAGCTCTATGGCGTCGACCCGGCCATCGTCGGCCGCGCGGCGGCCATGGCCGTCGAGGAGAATCTCGCCGATCACATCGACCTGAACTTCGGCTGCCCCGTCGCCAAGGTGACCCGCAAGGGCGGGGGAGCCGCACTGCCGTGGCGCATCGAGTTATTCGCCGACATCGTGGCGGCCGCCGTGCGCGGCGCCGGCGGTCAGGCGCCGGTCACGGTCAAGATGAGGATGGGCATCGACGAGGACCACCTGACCTTCCGCGAGGCGGCGCTCCGGGCTCAGGACGCGGGGGCGGCCTACGTCGCTCTGCATGGGCGCACCGCCGCGCAGCACTACAGCGGCTCCGCCCACTGGGAGCCGATCGCCGAGCTCGTCGAGCTCCTGGACATCCCCGTGCTGGGCAACGGCGACATCTGGGAGGCGGACGACGCGCTGCGCATGGTCGAGCAGACCGGTTGCGCCGGTGTGGTCGTGGGGCGCGGCTGCCTGGGCCGGCCCTGGCTGTTCGCCGACCTCGCCGCTGCCTTCGCCGGGCGGCCCGATCGGTTGATGCCGACACTGGCCACTATCGCCCCGATCATGCGCCGGCACGCTCAGTTGCTGGCCGAGTGGATGGGCGAGGACCGCGGCCTGCCGGACTTCCGCAAGCACGTGGCCTGGTACCTCAAGGGCTTCTCCGTCGGCGCGAGCCTCCGCAACCGATTCGCATCGGTGTCCAGCCTTCAGGACCTCGACGACTGCATCGGGATGCTGGATCGCGATCAGGAGTTCCCGCGCCAGATCCTGGGTCAGCCGCGCGGACGCACCACGGCCATGAAGTCGGTGGCCCTGCCCGAGGGGTGGCTGGCCAGCCGCGGCGAGCGCAGCGTCCCCGTCGGGGCCGAGGTCGAGAACTCCGGCGGCTGAGCGCTCCGCTCGGGATGTGAGCTTGATCCCGTCGGCGCAGCTGGGGTCACTCCCGGTTGTCCTGACTGCGCTTACGGTCGCTACGGTGTCGGGCACCTTCGACCGGTGAGTTCACGGTCGGTCTCGCGGAGCAGCGCCGGCTGGGCGCGCCCCGGGTAGAGCTGCCGTAGATCACGGCAGCGGCCCCCACAGACCCTCCTCAGAGCCCACTGCCTGTTCGAGACCCGATTGGCGGAACCACATGACGAAGTACGTCTACGACTTCTCCGAGGGCCATAAGGACCTAGCCGACCTGCTCGGCGGCAAGGGCGCGAACCTGGCGGAGATGACCAGCCTCGGCCTGCCGGTGCCTCCCGGCTTCACGATCACCACCGAGGCCTGCCAGACATTCCTCACCCATGGCGCCGAGCCCCGCGACCTCGCCCGGGAGGTCGACGAGCACCTCGCCAGCCTCGAGGCCCTCGTGGGGCGGACGCTGGGCCAGCGCGATGACCCGCTGCTGGTCGCGGTCCGCTCCGGGGCCAAGCACTCGATGCCCGGGATGATGGAGACCGTCCTCAATATCGGGCTGAACGATCAGTCTGTGCGCGGGCTCGCCGCCCAGGCCGGCGACGAGCGCTTCGCCTTCGACTCCTACCGCCGCCTGATCCAGATGTTCGGCAAGACCGTCCTCGATATCGACGGGGAGCTGTTCGAGCAGGCGCTCGACGCCGCCAAGCACGCCAAGGGCACCACCGACGACCTCGCACTCGACGCCGCCGATCTGCGCCGCGTCGTGGGTGTGTTCAAGGAGATCGTCGTCAAGTACGCCGGGCGGGAGTTCCCGCAGAACCCGCGCGAGCAGCTGCGGATGGCCATCCGCGCGGTCTTCGAGTCGTGGAACGCCGACCGCGCGATCCTGTACCGGCGCCAGGAGCGGATCCCCAATGACCTCGGCACCGCCGTCACCATCTGCGCGATGGTCTTCGGCAACCGGGGGATGGACTCCGGCACCGGCGTGGCGTTCACTCGCGATCCCGCGTCCGGCGCGCAGGGCTCTTACGGGGACTACCTGCAGAACGCCCAGGGCGAGGACGTCGTGGCGGGCATCCGCAACACGGTGCCCCTGGCCGAGCTGGGCGCCCTGGATAAGGCCAGCTACGACCAGCTCCTCGGCATCATGGCGACCCTCGAGCTGCACTACCGCGACCTCTGCGACATCGAGTTCACGATCGAGCGGGGCCGGCTCTGGATGCTGCAGACGCGGGTGGGCAAGCGCACCGCCGCGGCGGCGTTCCGCATCGCCACCCAGTTCGTCGACGAGGGCCTCATCACGATGGACGAGGCGCTCACCCGGGTGACCGGCGGGCAGCTCACCCAGCTGATGTTCCCGCAGTTCGGCGCCGGCGCGGCCCGTCGGCTGATCGCCGTCGGCGTCAATGCCTCGCCCGGCGCGGTCACCGGCCGGGTCGTGTTCGATTCCTACACCGCGATCAAGTGGTCGCGCTCGGGCGAGCAGGTCATCCTCGTGCGGCGCGAGACCAATCCCGACGATCTGGACGGCATCATCGCCGCGCAGGGCATCCTGACCAGCCGCGGCGGCAAGACCTCCCACGCCGCGGTGGTGGCCCGCGGGATGGGCAAGACCGCCGTCTGCGGTGTCGACGCGATCGACGTCGACACCAAGGGCCGGCGGTTCCGCGCGCCCGGCGGCATCGTGGTCGAGGAGGGCGACGTCATCTCCCTGGACGGCACCTCGGGCGAGGTGTTCCTGGGCGCGGTCGCCGTGGTCGACGCCCCGGTCGTCAGCTACTTCGATGGGCTGCTGAGCACCGACGAGATCGCCGCCGACGACCTGATCAGCTCCGTGCACCGCATCATGGGCCATGCCGATGCCGTGCGCCGGATGGACGTGCGGGCCAATGTCGACACCCCGGCCGACGCGCGCCGCTCCCGCATCATGGGCGCGCAGGGGATCGGGCTCTGCCGCACCGAGCACATGTTCCTGGGGGACCGCCGGATCCACGTCGAGCGGCTGATCCTCGCCGACACCGATGAGGAGCGCGAGGAGGCGCTGGCGACACTGCTGCCGTTGCAGCAGCAGGACTTCGTCGAGATCCTGGAGGAGATGGACGGCCTGCCGACCACCATCCGCCTGCTCGACCCGCCCCTGCACGAGTTCCTGCCCGACCTCACCGAGCTGTCGGTACGCGTCGCGGTGGCCGAGGCGCGCGGGGAGGCCCAGGAGGGCGATCTGCGCCTGCTCCAGGCGGTCAAGGGCTTCCATGAGCAGAACCCAATGCTGGGCCTGCGCGGAGTACGGCTGGGCCTGGTCATCCCCGGGCTGTTCGCGATGCAGTCGCGGGCGATCCTCGAGGCTGCGGCCACCCGCGTGCGGGCCGGCGGCGACCCGCAGGTCGAGATCATGATCCCGCTGGTCGGCGCCGTTCAGGAGCTGGAGACAGTCAAGCAGGACATCATCAACGTCGCCCGCGAGGTGCGCACCCGCACCGGGGTGCACCTGGACTTCCTGGTCGGCACGATGATCGAGTTGCCGCGCGCGGCACTCACCGCCGATGCGATCGCCCAGGCGGCGGAGTTCTTCTCCTTCGGCACCAACGACCTGACTCAGACGACGTGGGGTTTCTCCCGGGACGACGTCGAGGCGGTGTTCTTCGCGGCATACCTGGAGAAGGGCATCTTCGGCGTGTCCCCGTTCGAGTCGATCGACGTCGAGGGCGTAGGCGAGCTCGTCCGTATCGCCGTGGAGAAGGGCCGCTCCATGCGGCCCGGGCTGAAGCTGGGCATCTGCGGCGAGCACGGCGGCGACCCGGACTCCGTGCGGTTCTTCGACCGAATGGGCTTGGATTACGTGTCCTGCTCGTCGCTTCGGGTACCGGTCGCGCGACTCGAGGCCGGGCGCGCGGTTGTGCTTACTGAGGATTTCTAGCCCGGGGTACGGTCGTGCGGTGTTCCGCCGCCGCTCGCGCATGCCACCGGGCGACATCCAGGCGACGAACGCTATGGACTCGCGGCCGGCGCCCCTGCGGGGCGGGGTGCCGGTCATCCCGACCCGCCCGATGCTCGAGCAGGTGCTGGACGAGTACGGCCTGGCCCACTCGGTCGACGAGGACGGCGACCTCCTGGTCAAGTGGGACAACTGCAGCATCTACCTCTTCCACTACGGCGACCGGCGCGAGGTGCTCCAGGCGCGCCTCTACATCAACCGGCGTTTCGAGGTCGACTTGAGGTCGAGCCTCGTCGGGGTGCTGGACGACTGGAATCGGACGAAGCTGTTCCCGAAGGCGTACACCGTGCTGCCGGACGACGGGATGGTCGGCGTCTGCGCGGAGCACTGCTTCGACTTCGAGGCCGGCACGAGCCGGTCGGCGCTGAAGTACACCGTCGGCGTCTGGATCGACACGCTGCTGCGCTTCGCCGAATGGGTCGATGAGCAGGTCTGAGCAGTGACTCCCAAGAGAGCCGGCCACGGCGGGCATGAGGCCGCCGCCCCCCGGGGCTATGACGCTGCCGCCCTCGAGCGGCTGATCCCCGAGCCGGCGAAGAGCGGCGGCGGGGCCAGCGACCGGCGCTCGCCGTTCGCCCGCGATCGGGCCCGCATCCTCCATTCCTCGGCCTTCCGGCGCCTGGCGGGCAAGACGCAGGTGGTCATGCCCGACGACGACGCGCTGCTGCGAACCCGGCTGACGCACTCGCTCGAGGTCGCCCAGCTGGCGCGGGAGATCGGCGCGGCGCTCGGGTGCGACCCCGATGTCGTCGACGCCGCGGGCCTCGCCCACGACCTCGGGCACCCGCCGTTCGGGCACAACGGGGAGAGTGCGCTGAACTCCGTCGCGGCCGGGATCGGCGGATTCGAGGGCAATGCGCAGACGCTGCGGATCCTCACCCGCCTCGAGCCCAAGGTGGCCGACGGGGCCGGCGGCTCGGCCGGGCTGAACCTCACGCGGGCGGCCCTCGACGCCACGTCCAAATACCCGTGGCCAGCGGACGGCATCCGTCGGAAATTCGGCGTGTACGACCAGGATCAACCCGTCTTCGCCTGGATGCGCGACGGCCGGGCCGACGAGCGGCGGTGCCTCGAGGCGCAGGTCATGGACTGGGCCGACGACGTCGCGTACTCCGTCCACGATGTCGAGGACGCCGTGCACGCCGGGCTGCTCGACGTCTCGGCTATGGGCGGCCCCGAGCGCGCGCAGGTGTGCCGGGTTGCGGCCCGGCTGTACTCCCCGCGGACCGCCGACGAGCTCGCGGTGGTGCTCGACGATCTCCTGGCGCGGCCGTTCACCGCCGGGCTCACCGGTTTCGACGGCACGCACGGGGCGATGGAGCGGCTCAAACGAGCTACCAGCGAGCTGACCGGGCGGTTCGTCGATGCGGCGATCACCGCGACGACGGCGGCGGCCGGCGGGGCGCACGCGCCCGCACTTTCCCGTTACCAAGCCGATCTGGCCGTCCCGGATCACGTGGCGGCCGAGTGCGCGCTGCTCAAGGCCATGGCCGCGCACTACGTCATGTTCCGCCCCGGCGCGGAGGAGATCCGGTCCGGTCAGCGGGTCCTGCTGACCGAGCTCGTGGCCGCGGTGGCCGCCCGGGCCCCGGAGGCGCTGGACGCCTCGCAGCGCGCGGCGTACCTCTCGGCGCCCGATGACGCGGCCCGGCTGAGGGTGGTCATCGATCAGGTCGCGCAATTGACGGACTCGTCGGCGACGGCGTGGCATCGTCGCCTGTGCACAAGCAGCCCGGCCGGGCCGTCTGCTCCGTAGACTCACCCGACGTGGCCGGCCGATTTCGCGATGAGGACCTGAACGAGGTCCGGGCCAAGAGCCCCATCGCCGACATCGTGGGGGACTACGTCGCGCTGAAGAGCGCCGGCGGCGGCAACATGAAGGGCATCTGCCCATTCCACGACGAGAAGTCGGCGTCGATGAATGTGTCGCCGGGCAAGGGCCTGTTCCACTGCTTCGGCTGCGGCGCCGGCGGCGATGTCATCACGTTCATCGGGCGCATCGAGCACTTGTCGTTCTCGGAGTCGGTCGAGAACCTGGCCGCGCGGGCCAACATCACCCTGCGGTACGTCGACGGCCCGTCGACCGGTCAGCGCACGCATGGCCAGCGGGCCCGGTTGATCGAGGCCCACGCCGCGGCCGCGGTGTTCTACGCGCAGCAATTGCGCACCCCCGAGGCCGCGCCCGCCCGGGAGTTCCTGGCCGCGCGCGGGTTCGACGAGCAGGCCGCGATCAGCTTCGGCTGCGGGTTCGCGCCCTCGGGCTGGGATGCGCTGACCAAGCACCTGATGCAGGCGGGCTTCAGCGCGGCCGAGCTGGAGCTCGGCGGGCTGTCGCGGACGTCCTCGCGCGGCACGATGATCGATCGCTTCCACCGCCGGCTGCTCTGGCCGATCCGGGATATCTCCGGCGAGGTCGTCGGCTTCGGCGCCCGGCGGCTGTTCGAGGACGACGTCGTCGAGGCCAAGTACCTCAATACGCCCGAGACGCCGATCTACAAGAAGAGCAATCTGCTCTACGGCGCGGACCTGGCCAAGCGGGAGATCGCCAAGACCCACCAGGTGGTCATCGTCGAGGGCTACACCGACGTCATGGCCTGCCACCTGGCCGGCGTCACCACTGCCGTGGCCACCTGCGGCACCGCGTTCGGCGGCGACCACGTGGCAGTGCTGCGGCGGCTGCTGATGGATTCAGATACCTTCCGGGGCTCGGTCATCTTCACCTTCGATGGGGACGCCGCCGGCATGAAGGCCGCCGAGCGGGCCTTCGCCGATGACCAGAAGTTCATGGCGCAGACGTTCGTGGCGATCGAGGCCTCGGGGATGGACCCATGCGAGCTGCGCCAGGCCTCCGGGGACGCTGCGGTGCGCGACCTCGTCGCCCGCCGCATCGCCCTGGTCGAGTTCGTCCTGCGCGCCACCGTCGCCCGGTTCGATCTGGAGTCGGCCGAGGGGCGGGTCGCGGCGTTGGATTAGGCCATCCCGATGGTGGCCCGGATCAAGGACCTCGCGCTGCGCGACGAGTACGCCCGCCGCCTGGCTGGTCTCGTCGGCGTCGATGACCCCAACCGCGTCGTGGACCGGGTGCGGGGCATGGTGCGCTCGGACGATCGCGCGACTGCGGCCAGCGGCCCGTCCCGCCCGGGCGAGCGCCCATCCGGGAGACCCGGCGCCGCCGGACCGCCCAGCCCGCCGCCGCGTCCCACCGGCCCCGCCGTCGACGACGCCGTGGTCAATGTGGAGCGCGAGGTCCTCAAGATCGCGATGCAGCAGCCCGGGGTGGCCGGCCCGTCCCTGGACGCGCTGCTGCCCGTCGATGCCTTCTCGGTCGCGTCGCACCAGCAGATCCGCAAGGCGATCGAGGC
>JAOPVO010000173.1 GCA_025966155.1 Pseudonocardiales bacterium | reverse complement strand
GAAGATGACCCGGCCGGTGATCCCGACGATCTCCCCCGTCGTCGAGTCCGCGGCCAGATTCGGGTAGCGGCCCCGGACGTTGGCGAGGCTGGTCGTGCGCTCCACCGCAACCGGGTAAGGGACGATGCCCGCCTCTAGCAGCCGGTCGTACTTCGCCCGCCGGATTCGCAGCTGCTCGGGCAGATCGGGCTCTTCTCTATGGCGCTCATCGGACGGGGCGCGGTCGTCACTCATGGCTCAGGAGCTTAATGACGGATCTCATGCCGCTTTCCTGTGATTGCCGCGGGCGCCGTCTCCCCCTGACCGCCCGCGAGCGCGACACCCTCATCGCGGCCCGCGACGGCGCGTCCGTCGCGGACATAGCCGGCAAACTACTTCTCCAGGCGGCGAAGGTCGGCGAGGCCCGCGGCTGGCTGCAGCTCAGAAGCCGAGGGTGTCCTGGACGTAGGCGGGCGGGCGCGCCGCCGTTGGCGGCGACAGCTCAGCCGCAGGCCCGGGGGCGGGGGTCGGGCCGCCGATGGTCCAGCCCGGGCCGGTCGGGACGGGCAGGCCGGCCGCAATCGCCGCAGACGCCCCGGTGCAGGCCTTGTCGGCAGCAGTATTCAGCGGGTGATTGGCATGGCCCTTGACCCACTGGAAGGTCGTTCCGGTGCGCACCTTCAGCAGGTTGTAGGCCGGCTCGATCAGATCGCGGTTGGCCACCGGCTGCTTCTTGGAGTTCTGCCATCCATTGCGAAGCCAGTTGTGCACCCAGACCGTCAGGCAATCGCGGGTGTACGTCGAATCGAGGACCATGACGATCTCGGTATCGGCCGGCAGATGCGCGGTGGAGCGCAGGAACTCCAGCACTGCCGTCAGCTCCATGCGCTGGTTGGTCGAGTGCGCCTCGCCGCCCGCGGCCCAGCATTCCTCGTCGACGTACCAGCCCCAGCCGGCCGGGCCGGGGTTGCGCAGAGCTGATCCATCGCACGCTACATAAATGGGCATGCCGATCAGGTGTTGCGCTCGAAGATCAGCCGGAGGCCGATCAGCGTCAGCGCGGGCTCATAGCGATGCACGGTCTCGCTGTGCGCGATCGCGAGCGGGGCCAGGCCGCCGGTCGCGATGACATGCACGGAGCCGGGATCCTCCGGGCAGAGCGCCGCCGAGAGCCGCCGCACCAGGCCGTCGACCTGGCCGGCGAAGCCGTAGAGGATGCCGGACTGAAGCGCCTCGACGGTGTTCTTGCCGATCGGCGACCGCGGCTCGACGAGCTCGACCTTGCGCAGCTGGGCCGCTCGGTCGGCGAGCGCGTCGACCGAGATCTCGACGCCAGGGGCCAGGGCGCCGCCGAGGAACTCGCCCTTGGCGCTGACGACGTCGAAGTTGGTCGAGGTGCCGAAGTCGACGACGATGGCCGGCCCGCCGACCAGCTCGTGGGCCGCCAGGGTGTTGACGATGCGGTCGGCGCCGACCTCCTTGGGGTTGTCGACCATGACGCTGACGCCGGTCTTGACCCCCGGCTCGACGATGACCGTCGGCAGGTGCGCGTAGTACCGCGCCAGCATCCGGCGAAGCTCCCTGAGGACGGCGGGCACGGTCGAGGACGCCGCGATCCCGGTGATCTCGTGGCCGACGAGCAGGCCCCGGTAGGTCAGGGCCATCTCGTCGGCGGGCACGCGGGCATCGGTCTTGATGCGCCACGAATCCACCAGCGTCTCGCCCTCGAAGACGCCGAGGACGGTGTTGGTGTTGCCGATGTCGATAGCCAGCAGCATGAACTCACTCCAGATCAGATGTACACATCGGACGGCGGCATTGCCCCCGAGTCAGGACAGATCCAACCCGATATCGAGCACGGGTGCGGAGTGAGTAAGCGCACCCACCGCCAGGAAGTCCACGCCAGTCTCGGCCACCGCCCGAGCGACATCCAGGCTGAGCCCGCCGGAGGCCTCGAGCCGGACCGCGCGCCCGGCCGCGATGGCCACTGCCTCGCGCATCGTCGCCGGCGACATGTTGTCCAGCAGCACCAGCGTCGCGCCGGCGTCGATCGCCTCGCGCAATTGCTCGAGGGTGTCGACCTCGATCTCCAGCGGGATGTCCGGTGCGGCGTGGCGCACGGCCTCGAACGCCGCTCGGACGCCCCCGGCCGCGGCCACGTGGTTGTCCTTGACCAGAGCCGCGTCGTAAAGGCCCATGCGGTGGTTGGCGCCGCCGCCGCAGCGCACGGCGTACTTCTCCAGGGCCCGGAGGCCCGGCATGGTCTTGCGGGTATCGCGGATGATCGCGCCGGTGCCGGCCACCTCGTCGAACCAGCGGCGGGTCAGCGTCGCCACGCCGGACAGGTGGCAGAGCAGGTTCAGCGCCGTGCGCTCGGCGGTGAGCAGGTCGCGCACCGGGCCGACCGCGGTCAGCAGGACATCGCCCGGGACCACGCGCGTGCCGTCGATGTCGAGGTCCTCGACAGTCACCCGGCCATCGCTGACGAAAACGAATACCGCGGCGGCGACGGGGATCCCGGCAACCACCCCGGGCTGGCGCGGGACCGCCGAGGCGCGACCCAGCTGCGTGGCTGGGATGGTCGCGGCCGAGGTCACGTCGATGCCGCCGGCGAGGTCCTCCTCGAGCGCCCGGCGCACGAGGTCCTCGATACCGGCGAGGGAGAGGCCGACGTCGTCGATCCCGGGGATGTCGGCGATCAGATCCAGGCGGCTCATCCGCTGCCGCCGGGGGTGAAGGTCGACACGAGCACGCCGTCGGCGCCGAGCGCCGTATCGAGGTGGCCGAGCCAGTCCGCGTCGTCGCGGTCGGGATGGTCCGCGCGCCAGTGGGAGCCGCGCGTCTCGTGCCGGAGCGTCGCCGCCTGCACCAGCGCGGTGGCCACTGTGAGCAGGTTCGTCGCCTCCCACGCCTCGAGCCCGACCTCGTCGGTGCGGTCGTCCATCAGCTTGCCCAGCGCGGCGGCCGCCCGCTCGAGGCCGATCTCGTCGCGGATGACCCCGCACTCCCCCGACATCGTGCGCTGAAGGAGCGCCCGAACCCGCGGGCTGACCAGCCCCGCGGGCGCCGCGGGCAGGTCGGCGCTGAAGGTCGGGCCGGGCTCGCCCACCCACCCCTCGTGGACGGGCAGCGTGTCGACGATGTCACCGGCGATGCGGCGGGCGAACACCAGGCCCTCCAGCAGGGAGTTCGACGCGAGCCGGTTGGCGCCGTGCACGCCGGTGCAGGCGCATTCGCCGCACGCGTAGAGGCCGGGGACGCTGGTGCGCCCGAGGAGGTCGGTGATGATGCCGCCGGAGGCATAGTGCTGCGCCGGGGCAACCGGGATGAGCTCGACCACCGGGTCGATCCCGTGGGCGTGCAGAGCGGCGAGGATCGTCGGGAATCGCACCCGCCACTTCTCCTCGCCGAAGTGCCGGGCGTCGAGCCAGACGTGCTCGGCGCCGGACGCGGTCATCGAGGCGACGATCGCCTTGGCCACGACATCGCGCGGCGCGAGGTCGCCCAGCTCGTGCTGGCCGAGCATGAACCGCAGTCCATCGTCGTCGACCAGGTGCGCGCCCTCGCCGCGAACGGCCTCGCTGACCAGCGGCTGCTGGCCCTTGGAGTGCGGGCCCAGCCACAGGACGGTCGGGTGGAACTGGACGAACTCCAGATCGCGCACGACCGCGCCGGCCCGAAGCGCCGCGGCCACCCCGTCGCCGGTCGACACCGCCGGGTTGGTGGTCGCGCCGAAGACCTGCCCGATGCCGCCGGTGGCCAGCAGCAGCGCGCGGCAGCGGACCGCCCCGACGCCGTCGCGCTGGCCCTCGCCCATGACGTGCAGGGTCGCGCCGGTGATGACCCCGGATGCGGCGTCGCGGGCCAGGTCGAGCACCAGCGCGTGCTCGACGACCTCGATCGCGGGCGTGGCCAGCAGCGCGGCGATCAGCGCGCGCTCGATCTCCGCCCCCGTCGCGTCGCCGCCGGCGTGGGCGATGCGATCGCGGTGATGGCCGCCCTCGCGGGTGAGGGCGATGCCGCCCTCGGCGGTCTGGTCGAAGTTCGCGCCCAGTGCCACGAGCTCGCGCACCGCCGCCGGGCCCTCGTCCACCAGCACCCGTACGGCGTCGACCTCGCAGAGCCCGACGCCGGCGACGAGGGTGTCGGCCAGATGCTCGTCGGTGGTGTCATCGACCCCGAGCGCCGCGGCGATCCCCCCCTGCGCCCAGCGGGTCGAGCCAGAGGACAGCACGTCCTTGGTCACCACCATCACGCGGAGGTCCCCGCGGGCCGCGATCCGAAGCGCCGCGCTCAGCCCGGCGATGCCGGACCCGACGATCACGACATCGGCGTCGGCGACCCACCCGGGCTCGGGCGCGGTCAGCCGGGTGATGGCCGGCAGCATCGCCACCGGGCCGCTCGCCGGCGGGCTCGGCGGCGCGAGGGGATGATCGTGCGCTGAGGTCATTCCGTACTGCCCTTCCCGAGCATGACGGGGATGTTGTCGATGAGCCTGGTCGGGCCGACCCGCACGGCCACGAGCAGCCGGGCCGGGCCGTCGACCGGCGCCTCGCCCAGCATCGGGGAGTGCACCGACACGTAGTCGATCGCGAGCCCATCCTGCGCCTGGAGCACCGCAGCCGTCGCCGCGGCCACCGCCTGCGCGCCCCCGGCCCCCGCCGCGGCCCCGGCCGCCGTGGCGCGCGGGATGGCGGACGCTGCGGCCCGCTGCTGCGGGTCGAGGTAACGATTGCGGCTGGACCGGGCCAGGCCGTCGGGCTCGCGGACCGTGGCCACCGCAGTGACCTCCACCGGCAGATCGAGGTCGGCGGCCATGCGACGGACCAGCGTCAGCTGCTGGTAGTCCTTCTCGCCGAAGAAGGTCCGATCGGCGCGGGTCAGCAGCAGGAACTTCGCCACGACGGTCAGCACGCCGTCGAAATGCCCCGGGCGCACGGCCCCTTCGAGCAGGGCCGCCACCGGCCCGGGCGCCACCGTCACCTGGACCGGGCCCGCCGCGTACACGTCCTCGACGCCGGGCATCCAGAGCACGTCCGCACCGGCGTCGGTGCAGAGCGCGATATCCGCCTCGGTGGTGCGCGGATACTTGGCCAGATCCTCGTTGGGGCCGAATTGCAGCGGGTTGACGAAGACCGTGACGACCACGCTGGCGCAGTGCGCGCGGGCCGCGGCGATAAGGGCCCGGTGCCCGTCGTGCAGGGCGCCCATGGTCAGCACAACCCCGACGGGGCCGGGCAGCGCGGCCCGCGCGGCGACGAACTGCGCGCGGGTGTGGACGACGTCAGTCACCCGGTTCCTCCTGGAGAACGGCGCGGACGGCCGCGGCCTGCGTCGCGGTGATGCGCCCGGCGGCCTCGGCGCGCACCGCGGTGCGGGCGGCCATCGCGATGTACGGCGGCCGGAGCGGCGGCACGAGGTCGTCGATCGCCCGAAGATGCCCCGCGACGGTATGGGCGTCGCCCCGGGAGACGGGTCCGGTCAGCGCCCCGTCGCCCAGGCGCAGGGTGTTGTCCAGCGCCGCGCCCAGCAGCGGCGCGAGAACGCGCGCGGGCTCCTCGACGCCGGCCGCACCGAGCAGGTCGAGGGCGTCGGATACGAGCGTCACCAGGTGGTTGGAGCCCAGGGACAGGGCGGCGTGATACGCCGTGCGCGCCGACTCGCCCACCCAGAACGGCTCGCCGCCCATCTCGACGACCAGCGCCTCGGCCACCGGGCGGAGCCCAGCCTCGGCGGTGACCCCGAACGGCGCGCCGTCGAGCCGCGCGATGTCCTCGTCGCGGCCGGTGAAGGTCATGGCGGGGTGCAGCGCGAGGACCAGCGCACCGGCGGCGGCGGCCGGGGCGAGCACGCCCAGCCCATGCGCGCCGGAGGTATGGACCACGAACTGGCCGGGGCGCCATGCGCCGGTTGCCGCCAACCCGACGACAAGCTCGGGCAGGACGTCGTCGGGAACGGCCAGCACGACCAGCGCGCTCATGGCCACGACGTCGTCGGCCGGCACGATCGCGGCGCCCGGCAGCCGATCCTGGGCTCGTCGCATCGACGCCGTGGATACCGCCGACGCCGCGACGATCCGATGCCCGGCCCGAGCCAGCGCGGCGCCCAGGGCCGATCCGACCCGTCCGACACCGACGATGCCGACATCGAGGCGCGCTGGGCGCGGAGCGGACATCGTCGTCGCCATCCCGTCGGTCGGCTGCACCGGCAGCGTCGAGGCAACCAGCGTCGGACAGCGTACGACCCGGGCCGGCCACGAGGCGATCCCGGTGCGTCCGGGACGAATCGGCGCGCTGTGCGTTACGTTGCGTGATCGTGACAGATTCCCAGGACCTCATGAGCGCGGTGACGACGGCGGCGGATGCGGCGCAGCAGCACGCGCCCGCCCCCACGATGCTGCTCGAGGCGCAAACCCTGCTGGGCGAGCTCGCGGCCGTGGCCACCGCCGCTACCGACCATGGCCGCAGGCCCTTCCGCGCCAACCCCGAATGGGATGCGGCGCTGGGCGCCCTGGGCTTCGCCGTCTACAACCTGGCCGATCAGACCGGCGTGGATATCACCGCGGCGATCCTCGCCCACGCGGCCCGCCTCGGCCAGCGCGCTGCCCACAGCGCCGAGGAGCCCGACGCCTGGCCGTTCGGCAACTGACCCGGCGGATTGTCCGGGCCGACCACCCGGGTTGCTGAACTAGCGCCCCAGCAGGCGCGCGAGCACATCGTCGGAATCGTCGCGGGCCCGGCGCTGGCCGCCGCTGCGCGGGACGGGCGCCTCTGTGTCGGTGTCGGGCTCCCCGCCCGCACGTCGGCGGCCCGAGTAGCGGGTCTCCGGCGGCAGGGGCGTCAGGCGCGACACCGACGGCAGATCGGCGAAATCGAATGAGGAGCGGTGCGGCGCAACCGCGGCGGGCTCAACGACCGGCTCCGGCTCCGGCTCCGGGTCAACGACCGGCTCCGGCTCCGGCTCCTCGACCGGCTCCGGCTCCGGCTCGACGACCGGCTGGGGCTCCGGCTCCGGCTCCGGCTCGGGCTCGGGCTCGGGCTCGGGCAACGACGGCGGCTCGGGCAGGGCCTGGATCGCCAGGGCCACGGTGTGGGAGTCGATGACGCGGCCCTCCTCGGCCTCCATCGACAGCTCCATGGCCTCGCGCACCGTCGCCAGACGGCGGATCTCCTGCTGCAGCGCCTGCACATCGGAGCCGAAGAGGCGGGTGGTCTCGATCCGCTCGAGCCGGAGCTGACCGCCGACGTTATCGAGGATCTCCCCGCGCAGGCCGGCGATCTCCAGCCGAAGCGCCTCGAGCTGCGCGGTCATCACATGCTCCACCTCGCGGCGCAGCATCAGCTCGAGCTTCAGCTGGAACTCCCGGCGCTCGACCTCGGCGTTCTGGCGCTCTAGCTCGGCGCTTCGGCGCAGCTCCAGGACCATGCCCGCGGCGAGGTCCTCGAAGGTGGGCGCAACCGGGCCGGCCACAGCCAGCTCCGTCGACGCCGCACTGTTGTCGGACTCGGCGACGGCCGGGTCGTGCCCGCGCACGAGGGAGAACGCCAGGATCAGCGCAGCCCAGAATCCCAGCAGCATGCCGAACTGCGCCGAGCGGCTGGCCTCGCTGAAGACCACCAGGAACACCGCGATCGCCGCGCTGATGACAGCCACGACGATGCCGGCTGTGCGTAGGGCGCTGCGCACCTTCGACGCTTCGGTCCCGCTGGGCATGGCACCGAGACTAAAACATCTGCGCGTCCCCGAGGCGCCGCTTGCCCGTCGGGAGGGGCCGAAAGCGGCCTTCGCCACAGCGTGCGCACACACGAAACCGCACAGAACCGCCGGTTAGGCGGGTTCTGTGCGGTTTCGTAGAAAGTGCGGTGTTGCCTAGCGGTCGCGTCTCAGCCGAGCTGGTGGTCCTTGACCCACTGCTCGGCCAGCTTCGACGGCTCGTCCTTGTCGATGGCGATCTGCTTGTTGAGCTTCTGCAGGTCCTCAGTCGTGAAGGAGGCGTTGACCTTCTCCAGGATCCGGACCGCGTCGGCCGGGACGGCCTTTCGGTAAAGGGCGATGATGTTGTCCGCGGTCTGCAGGTTCTTGTCGTCCTCGAGCACCTTGAGGTTGTTCTCGGCGACGGCGCCATCGGAGGAGAAGACCAGCCCGAGGGTGATCGTGCCGTCCTTCAGGGCGCCGAAGGTCACCGAGCCACCAGCGTCAGTGGGCTTGAAGTCCTTGAACTTCAAGCCATAGGTGCTCTCCAGGCCGAGCTGGCAGAACGGGCGTGTCGGGCATTCGGCCGGCCCGCCCAGGGTGAGCTGGCCGTTGAGCTTGGACAGGTCCGACATCTTGCTCAGGTTGTTCTTCTTGGCGAAATCGTTGGTGACGGCGAAGGCGTTCTGGTCCGCCGCATCCGACGCCGGCGTGGCGACGAGGTCCAGGGACGAGACGAGGTCGTTGAGCTTCTTGACCGTCGCCGTGGCGTTCGAGGTCGCGATCGGGGCCTTCTCAGCTGCGTCCTTGCCGTTGATCTGCGCGTTGAAATACTCCGTGACGGTGCCGACGTACTCCGGCACGACCTGGATCTCGTTGTTCTGCAGCGCCTTCGCGTAGATCTCGCGGTTGCCGATGTTGGCGCGCACCTCGACGTCGTAGCCGGCCGCGGTGAGGGCGTAGCCGTACATGCGGGCGATCAGCTCGGACTCGGTGAACGACGCCGAGCCGATCACGACCTTGCCCTTCGAGCCGCCGTTGCTGTCATTGGCGGCGTCGTTCGAGTCGCCATTGCTGGAGCCGCCGCACGCCGCAACGCCGAGCGCCAGCCCGGCTGTCGCTGCGAAAACCGTCAATCTGCGGAGCATCGTCATGGGTACCGCCTTCTGTGTCCCGGCCAGGGTGGCCGCGTGTCGAGCGCGCCATGCGGCGCACTTTCGGGAATCCGGTGAATGCCGGCCAGCTCCCGGCATCACCAATCATGTCCCGAGGGTCCGACATTCCCCGATCGGCCCCGGGCCACCCATCGTCACCGAAACGAGACCTGGCGCCTAGCGCCTAGGCGGAGGCCGACGCCGGCGACCGGCCGAGGCGGATCCGCCGCACGACCGGGCCGGGCGTCAGCCGCTTGGCCAGCAGAACCAGCAGCCCGTCGCAGAGCAGCGCCAGCCCAGCCACCAGGACGGCGCCGGTCACCTGCTGCCCGCGGTCGGCCTGGGCCTGGCCGTCCACGATGAGCCGCCCGAGCCCGCCCTGGGTGACCAGCGCGGCCAGGGTCGCCGTCGCGATGATGTTGGTGACCGAGGTGCGCAGGCCCGCGATCATCAGCGGGAGCGCGAGGGGGAACTCGACCCGCAGCGCCACCTGCACCGGTGACAGCCCCATCCCCTTGGCCGCCGAGACGGCGTCGGCGTCGGCCTGGCGCATGCCGACGTAGGTGTTGGTGATCAGCGGCGGGACGGCCAGGGCCACGAGGGCGATGATCGTCGGCCAACGACTGGAGAACCCGTGCGGCATGGTCGACGCGGCCAGGGCCAGGAAGGCCAGCGACGGGATCGCCCGGCCGATGTTGGAGACGTTGATGGCCAGGAACGCCAGCCGCCCGGTATGGCCGATCGCGATCGCCGGCGGCAGGGCGATGAGCAGCGACAGCGCGAGGGCGACGCCGCAGAACTGCAGGTGCTCGATCAGGCGCTGGACGATGCCCGCTGGGCCCCACCAGTGGTCGGAGTCGGAGAGGTAGTCGATCATCAGGTCAGCACCCGCCGGCGGGCCCAAGGCGTGAGCAGCTTCTGGATGACCACCAGGACGCCGTCGGACACGATCGCCAGGCCCACCGCCAGGGCGGAGCCGACGATGGCCGCGGACAGGATCTGGCGCTGGAAGCCCTCGTAGATGATGAGGAAGCCCAGGCCGCCCTGCGCCACCAGGCTGGCCAGTGTCGCCAGCCCGATCGTGGTCACCGTGGCGATGCGGATGCCGGCCATGATGCTGGGCAGCGCCAGCGGGATCTCCACCCGCAGCAGCATCTGGGCCTTCGAGAGGCCCATCCCGCGGGCGGATTCGCGAACGTCGGCGGGGACCTCCTCCAGCCCGGTGATGATGTTGCGCAGCAGGATCACCAGGGTGTAGCTGACGAGCACGATGTCGACGGTGAGGCGGGAGATATAGCCGGTGAAGGGGCCCAGCAGCGTAAGCGCGGCCAGGCTGGGGATTGTGTAGAACACCGACGCGATGCCGACCACGATCGAGCGGGCCGCCCGCGAGCCCCGCACGATGACGGCGAGCGGGATCGAGATGAGGATGCCGATGATGACCGCGCGGAAGGTCAGATCGAGCTGCTGCTGGAAGGACTGCCACACGATGTCGGAATTACGGTCGATCCAATCCCAATGCCAGCGATCGTCCATCCGTCACCTCCTGCCCATTAGTGCCGACGGCTATGGTCGGCGCATGGACCGTGGCACCGGCGAGCACGCGTGAACGCTACCCCGACGGCCTCCGGAGCAGCCTCGATCGAGCTGGACGGAATCGGCAAGCGGTACCCGAACGGGACGATTGCCGTCGACTCCCTCAGCCTGACCATCCCTGCAGGCGAGATATGCATGCTGGTCGGCCCATCGGGCTGCGGCAAGACAACCTCGATGAAGATGATCAATCGGCTGATCGAGCCGACCAGCGGGCGCATCGTGCTGAACGGCGAGGACGTCACCAAGGGCGACCCGGTCCAGCTGCGTCGCCAGATCGGCTACGTGATCCAGAATGTGGGGCTCTTCCCCCACCGCACGATCGAGCAGAACATCGCCACGGTGCCAGGTCTGCTGAAGTGGGACCGCAAGCGCTCCAGGGAGCGGACCGAGGAGCTCCTGCACCTCGTCGGGCTGGACCCCGCGGTGTTCGCCAAGCGCTACCCCCATCAGCTGTCCGGCGGGCAGCGCCAGCGCATCGGGGTCGCCCGCGCCTTGGCGGCCGACCCGGGGGTGCTGCTCATGGATGAGCCGTTCTCCGCCATCGACCCGATCGCCCGCGACCGCCTGCAGGGGGAATTCCGCCGCCTTCAGCAGGAGGTCGGCAAGACGGTCGTGTTCGTCACGCACGACATCGAGGAGGCCGTCCGGGTGGGCGACCGCATCGCGGTGCTGTCCGACGGCGGCAAGCTCGAGCAGTACTGCGATCCGGCCACGCTGCTGGGCTCGCCGGTCAATGACTTCGTCGCGGACTTCGTCGGCGCGGACCGGGGCCTCAAGCGCCTGGGGGTTACGGCGATCCTCGCCTCGGATCTCGAGCACCCGCCGACCGTCGGGATCGACGACACCCTGGCGCAGGCGCGCGAGACGCTCGAGCGCGGCAGCGCCCGCTGGGCCGTGGTCGTCGATGCCGACGGCGCGCTGCGCGGCTGGATCTCCCGGGCCCGCGCCGAGGGCGTGGGCACCGTCGGCGATCGGGCCCGCCGGATGAATGCCTACGTCGGGGCGAGCGAGACCCTCAAGCAGGCGTTCTCGGTGATGCTCCAGCACGATGCCGGATGGGTGGCCGTGCTCGATGGGGACCGGCTGCTGGGGGTGCTCACGCCGGAGTCGCTGCACACGGCGCTGCGGCGATCGGTCGATTCAGGCGACGAGGCCGTCGATCTGGATGACCTCGAGCCGGCCGGCGTCGTCGAGCCCGCCTGAGCACCGCCTTTCGCAAGCGTCGAGCGCGCTAGTGCGGTTCGGGGCGGGTCTGCGGTTCGCGGCGGGTCGGTGCGATGCCGGCCCGCTCCAGTGCGAGGCCGGCGACGCAGAGCAGCACCCCGGCGACCGCGGCCAGCCCGGCGATCACCGCATCGCTCCGCGCGACCGAAACGCGGCCGGCGTCGGGCAGCACATGGGCGACCATCGCCAGCCCGGCGCCGGCGACACCCGCTCCCACCAGGGCGCTGGCCTTGCCCAGCGCGACCTGTCGGGCGATGGCGATGGCGGCCTTCGGCTTCACATCGGGATCCCGGCGAATAACCCGGCGGACCCGGCGGGCCAGGACCAGCTCGGCGCCGGCCAGGGCGGCGAGCGGCACGGGCGCGATCGGGGCCAGCGCCGGCAGATCGGAGTACGCGAAGCGCAGCAGCAGGTAGGCCCCCAGCCCAATGCCGACCAGGACGGCCAGGAGGTCCCCGCCGCGGGTCCGGTTCACAGCTGCACGTCCTCCCGCAGTCGCACGCCGTCCCGCTCCAGCGGGTCCAGATGGCCAACGAGGTCGGCGACCGAGCCGTGCCCCGGCAGGGATGCCCCTGGGTCCAGCGCGAGCCACGGCACCAGCACGAAGGCGCGCTCGAAGGCGCGCGGATGCGGCAGCGTCAGCACGGGGTCGTCGCTTCGCACCGGGCGCCCGCCGTCCACGACCGTCACGATGTCCACGTCGAGGGTCCGCGGCCCCCAGCGCACCTCCCGCACGCGCCCGGCCGCCTGCTCGCAGGCCTGAGCGCGCAGCAGCCAGTCGTCGGCGTCGGCATCGTCGTCGGACGCGATCGCGATGATGTTGAGGAAGTCGTCCTGCTCCACCGGCCCCCAGGGCGGGGTCTGGAAGACCGGGGACACCGCGACGATCGCCGGGCCGAGGCGCGCCAGCGCACTGCGCAGGTGAGCAGCCCGGTCGCCCAGGTTCGACCCCAGCGACAGCACGGCGGTGGTCAACGCGTGCGCCGGATCGTCACCGACACATCGCCGAAGGACAGCGGGATAGGGGCCTGCGGCTTGTGCACGGTCACCGTCGCGGCCTCGACGCGGGGATCGGCGAGGCAGACGGCGCTGAGGCGGCCCGCCAGCGTCTCGAGCAGATCGACCGGGTCGCCGGCGACAACGGCGGCCAGCGCCTGAGCCAATTCCCCGTAGTGGACGGTGTCGGAAACGTCGTCGCTCGCGGCCGGAACCGCCAGATCGAGCTCAAGGGCCACATCGACCACGAAATCCTGTCCATCCCGCCGCTCCTCGGGGTACACCCCGTGGAATCCGCGCACACGGAGCCCAGTCAAGTCAATACGATCCGCCATGGTTGGTGAGTCTGTCAGTGCGCCTCCGGGCGCGCAGAGATGGTCGGTGCGAATCTTGCTGAACCAACCAATCCGTCTTGTCCGTTCCGACGTATGGACAGGCAAAGAGCACGTAACAGCACGTGCCGGGATCGAGCGAGGAGGCCCTGTGACTGCCGCTCGCGACTATGCGCGTCACCGTGTTGTCACTGGACTGGAGAGCCAGATGCATCGCGCCGACATTGATGCCTGCCTGTCGAGTGAGACAACGCCCGGAGGCGTCGACATCACCCGGTTCGGGACGGTATCCACCAGCGGGGCGGGCCGATTCGAGGACTTCCGCGGCTGGGTCAGCCAGGCCGTCGGCGCCCCCACCGAATTGGCCAGCCCGCCCGCCGTCCATGACCGGTTCCGCGCGTCGGCCCAGACCCATCGCGCGGGCGGGGTGCTGCTGACCCGCCTCACCAGCGGCCCGGCCGTCGGGCGCTGGGCGCACGAGGAGGTCGCAGGCGCCGTCGGGGACATGGTCACCCTCGCCGCCTACCACGGCGCGGCCCCCGTGCACGGGCAGTGGCGCGGCCAGGAACGGCACCTCAACCCGTTGGGGCTGGCCGTCCTGCGCCGCTCGCAGTGGTCGGGACGGTTCCGGGCGCCGATGGGCATGCGGCTCGCCCAGATCAGCGTCAACCGCGACCTGCTGGACGTTCAGGAGCACGACCTCGCGGCGATCGAGTCGATCCCGATCCGCCCGGCCGAGCCGATGATCCGCTACCTCCTGATCCCGCTGCTGCGCGAGATCGTGTCGGACTCCGACGCCCTCTACCGCTCGGGCGCCAAGGACCTCTGCGCCCTCTGGAGCGCCACCCTGACTGTCCTGCTGGGCGGGCGGGACGGCCAGCGCCTCGATCCCGACGTCGTGGCCCCGGCCCGCCGGCGCGCCGCCGAGGAGCACATCCGGGCCAACCTGGACGATGCCGGCCTGACCCCGGACAGCGTGGGCCGCGCGGTGGGCATCTCCCGGCGCCGGGTGTACGAGCTGTTCGCCCGCGAGGGCGTCGGGGTGGCGGAGTACATCCGGGCCGCGCGCCTGGATCGGGTGCGTCAGACCCTGGCCGACGCGGAGAGCCAGACCCGATCGATTGGGGCGATCGCGGCCGCGGCCGGGTTCCCCAACCAGGCCCACTTCAGCCGCCTGTTCCGCCAGACCTACGGGGAGACGGCCCGGGACTACCGCAACCGCACGGTGTTCGGGGAGACCGCAGAAGGCTAGGAGCTAGGCCGCGCGCACGGCGGCGACCGCGCGCGCGGCGTCGACCGACGGGCGCACCTCGTGTACCCGCACACCCCACGCGCCGGCGAGACCGGCCATCGTCGTGATGGCGACCGTCGCGGATTCCCGCTCGCCGACCGGGCGCGGCGCCCCCTCGCCGTCGGCCAGCAGCGATCCCAGGAACGACTTCCGGGACGCCGCGACCAGCACCGGCAAGCCGAGATCGATCAGCGCATCGAGATGAGCCAGCAGCGCCCAGTTGTGGGCGGCGGTCTTGGCGAAGCCCAGACCCGGATCGAGGATGAGCTGGCTGGGGTCGACGCCGGCGGCCAGGGCCGCGTCGACCCGGGTGCAGAGCTCGCGGCGCACATCGGCCACCACATCGTCGTACGTGGCCAGGGTCGCCATGACGTCGCTGTGGCCGCGCCAGTGCATGAGGATCCAGGGGCAGCCGGCGTCGCGGGCCACGCGGGCCATGTCGGGATCGCCCAGCCCGCCGGTGACATCGTTGATGACCGTCGCGCCGGCCTCCAGCGCCGCCTGCGCCACCGACGCGCGGTAGGTGTCGACGCTGACGGGCACACCCGCTGCGGCCAGCGCCGAGATCACCGGCAGCACCCGCTGCGCCTCGGCGCCCGCGCCGATCCGGGCCGCGCCCGGGCGCGTGGACTCCCCGCCGACGTCGATGAGGTCGGCGCCGTCGGCCCGCATCGCCAAGGCGTGGGCCACCGCGTCGGCGACGGCCGGATACCGCCCGCCGTCGCTGAACGAATCGGGCGTCACGTTGAGCACGCCCAGCACCGTCATCCGGTCGGCGCGCGCGAATTCCATGCCGGGCTCAGCCGAAGCCGCGCGAATCCTGCTTGAGCGCGGTGTCGACGGCCAGGGCCGATGCCACGACGAGGCTGCGCAGCGGCTCGGGCAGGCTGGGGTCGATCTGCACGACGTAGTTGTCGGCCGTGGTGAACAGCGTCTTGGCGATGCCCTCGAAGGTCTTGGTGATCCGCCCGATCTCCTGCTCGTGGACATTGCGGATGGCGAAGTTCCACGCGCGCCAGTTCTCGGCACTGATCGAGCCCATCGCCTGGCCGCCGGCCTCGATGGAGAAGCGGATCTTGCCGAACATGTTCTGCTGGACGATCTGGCCGATCTCCTGGCCGTAGCCGTTGGCGATGATCACCCGGCTCTTCATGAACTTGGCCGGGCGGGTCACCTGCAACACCACATTGCCGCCGTTGTCGACGATCTGGAGCTTGTGGGTCATGAACTGGTCGTAGCTGGTCAGCACCCGCACGGCTTTCTTGGCCATGCTCTGCCCGACCTGGCGGATCGCGCCGATCTGCTGGGCGTTCTGGTCGTAGATCGCGTACTCGTTATTGATCTCGATCAGCTTGGCCTTCTGATTCACGATCAGGATGTTCTCGGTGAGGATCGATCCCGTCGAGCCGCCGCCGGCAACCGGGGCGACCCCAGCCCGGCTGAGGTCGTTCGCGACCTTGGCCTGATCGCGGTTCACCACCGGGACGTGCGAGCCGCCGACCGCCGGGTCGACGCCGGCGCGCCCGTGCGAGGACACGTGCTCGGTCCAGGCCGCGCCGTCGAAGTACCGCAGCTCGTGGCGGCCGAACGGGTCCGGGTACCAGCCCGCGGGGGTCCCGGACTGCGTCGGCGGCTGATACGGCTGCTGCGTCGGCGGCTGGTACTGCTGAGCCGGGGGCTGCTGCGCATACGGCTGGCCCGGCGGCTGCTGGGCCGATGGCTGCTGCGCGTAGGGGCCAGTCTGGTACGGCTGCTGACCCGGGTTCTGGGGAGGGTAGGGCGCGCTCACACCGCGGACGCTAGCACCGCCGGCTGATCGGCGGACGTGGGGAAACGCGGCCGATCAACGGCCGAGGATCAGGCTCATCGCCTCGGCGCGGGTGCGCGGGTCGCTCTGGAAGATCCCGCGCACAGCCGACGTCACCGTCCGGGACCCGGGCTTGCGGATCCCCCGCATGGCCATGCAGAGGTGCTCGGCCTCGACGACCACAATCGCGCCGCGCGGCTTGAGCCGGGTCATCAGGGCATTCGCGACCTGGCTGGTCAGCCGCTCCTGCACCTGGGGGCGGCGCGCGTACAGATCGACCACCCGGGCCAGCTTGGAGATCCCGGTGATCCGGCCCTCGGCGTTGGGCACGTACCCGACCGCTGCGGTCCCGTGCCACGGCACGAGGTGGTGCTCGCACGTGGAGTACACCGGGATGTCCTTAACCAGGACGAGCTCCTCGTGGCCCTCGTCGAAGGTCGTGGTGAGCACCTCGGACGGGTCCACCGACAGCCCGCCGAAGATCTCCGTGTACGCCCGCGCGACGCGGTCCGGGGTGTTCTGAAGACCGTCGCGGTCGGGGTCCTCGCCGATGGCGAAGAGGATCTCGCGGACGGCCGCGGCGACCCGGGCCTCGTCGACGGGGGGTGCGGGCACGGACTCGGCCTTCACAGGATCACCGTTTCGCTCAACAGCACGGGGAGAGCTAGGAGAGTGCGGGGCCTGAATCCCCGGGCGCCTTCCCGTCGGCGTCGCGGCCGGTGGAGTCCTCGGGCGGGTGGCCGGGCTGCGCGTGGCGACCGGCCTGCTCGGGGGTGGTGCCTGCGGGCTGGCCATAGGTACCGGGCTGGCCATTCGGCGCCGGCTGGCCGTTGGGGGCCTGCCCATACTGAGCCTGGCCGTACGGGGCCTGACCGTACGGCGCCTGGCCATACGGCGCCGGCTGGCCGGCGCCTGGGTTCTGGAGGCCCGGGGCGCCCTGCCCGTACTGCGGCGGCGGCTGTGTGCCGGGCTGCGCGTACCCATTGGCAGCGGGCGCGGCGTATCCCGGCGGCGGGTAGCCCACCGGGCCCGGAGCGGCCGCCGAGCCGGCCGGAACCGGCAGCGCCTCGTTGCCGGGCTTGAGCCACTTGTTCAGCCGTGGGCTGCGCGCGGCGCCGCTGGGGATCTCGATGGGCGGCCGGTCGCTGGGCGTGCGCTTGCCGAAGCCGTTGAACGTGTTGTGCGGCGGGCGCTTGCGTACCGGGGCGAGGATCCGCTCCAGGTCCTCCTTGACGAGGGTCTCCTTGTCAACCAGCTCCAGCACCATCTGGTCCAGGATGTCGCGGTACTGAACCAGGATCTCCCACGCCTCGTCATGCGCGTTCTCGATCAGCGTGCGCACCTCGGCGTCGATGGCCGCGGCGACTTCCTCGGAGTAGTCGCGCTGGTGCCCGAAGTCGCGTCCCAGGAATGGCTCGCCGCCCTGGGTGCCGTACTTGACTGCGCCGAGCTTGGACGTCATCCCGTATTCGGTGACCATCGAGCGGGCCAGCGCCGTGGCCTTCTCGATGTCGTTCGATGCGCCGGTGGTGGGCTCGTGGAACACCAGCTCCTCGGCCGCGCGACCGCCGAGGGCATAGACGAGCTGGTCGATGATCTCCGACCGGTTCTGGGTGTAGCGGTCCTCCAGCGGCAGTACCAAGGTGTGCCCCAGCGACCGCCCACGCGGCAGGATCGTCACCTTGTGCACCGGGTCGAGGTTCGGCATCGCCCAGGCGGCCAGGGTGTGCCCGGCCTCGTGATAGGCGGTGACCCGCTTCTCCTTGTCGCTCATGGCCCGCGTTTTGCGCTCGGGGCCGGCGATCACGCGGTCGATGGACTCCTCGAGCGCCTCGAGGGTGATGAGCCGCTGGTTGTGGCGCGCGGTCAGCAGCGCGGCCTCGTTGATGACATTGGCGAGATCGGCGCCGGTGAAGCCGGGGGTTCGGCGGGCAATGACCTCGAGGTCGACCCCGGGGGCGAACGGCTTGCCCTTGGCGTGGACGGCGAGGACGGCCTTGCGGCCCTCGATATCGGGGGCGCCGACGGCGATCTGACGATCGAAGCGGCCCGGGCGCAGCAGCGCGGGGTCCAGGATGTCGGGCCGGTTGGTGGCTGCGATGAGGATGACGGTGCCCTTGACGTTGAAGCCGTCCATCTCGACCAGGAGCTGGTTGAGGGTCTGCTCGCGCTCATCGTGGCCGCCGCCCATGCCCGCGCCGCGATGACGGCCGACGGCGTCGATCTCATCGACGAAGACGATGGCGGGGGCGTTGGCCTTGGCCTGCTCGAACAGATCGCGGACGCGCGACGCGCCTACGCCGACGAACATCTCCACGAAGTCGGAGCCCGAGATCGAGTAGAACGGCACCCCGGCCTCGCCGGCGACGGCGCGGGCCAGGAGGGTCTTGCCGGTTCCAGGCGGGCCGTAGAGCAAAACGCCC
>JAOPVO010000168.1 GCA_025966155.1 Pseudonocardiales bacterium | reverse complement strand
CTAAGAGTTGTTTCCTGAAGAAACCTAAACCATCAGGCATGTTTAAGACACATCCCACCACCTGGACGCTATACAAGCGTTAGCTTTGGCGACCCCTAGCCTCACGTCGACACAACGGACGGATTGCCGTGTGGGCTGGGCCAGCCGCATCTGACTGGGCCCGCCGGGCGACGTCGTGGACCATGTCCCGGTGGGCATCTCGATCACCTGGTGGGGGCATGCCACCGCGACCATCGAGCTGGGCGGCCTGCGGGTGCTGACCGATCCCGTCCTCACGCCCCGGCTCGCGCACCTGCGCCGCCTGGGTGGCCCAATCCCTGGCCCGTCCGCGACCATCGCCGATGTCGTCCTGATATCGCACCTGCACGCCGATCACCTGCACATCCCGTCGCTGCGCGCGCTTGGTCGCGGGGTCCGGATCGTTGCGCCGAGGGGAGCTGCCGGGCTCCTCGCCGCCGCGGAGCCCCGCCTCCTGGACCAGCTCGAGGAGGTGGACGTCGACGGCGACATCACTGCCGGCGCCCTGCGCATCCGGGCGGTCCCCGCGGACCATGACGGTCACCGCCATCCGGGGTCGCGCCACACGGGCCCCGCACTTGGCTTCGTCCTCACCACTGCCGACGTGCGCCCGGTGTGGTTCGCCGGTGACACCGGGCTCTTCGACGCGATGGCTGATATCGGCCCGGTCGGCACCGCCATCGTGCCGGTCGGCGGGTGGGGCCCGACCCTCGGCCCGCACCACCTGGACCCTGTGCAGGCCGCCGAGGCCGTGCGCCGGGTCTGCGCGACGGACGCGATCCCGGTGCACTACGGCACGTTCTGGCCGGTGGGGCTGCGCCGGGTCCACCCCGGCAGCTTCCGGCGGATGTTCGCCGACCCCGGCACCCGGTTCGCCGACGCACTCGCCCAGGCTGCGCCTGACGCCCGGGCCCATGTCCTCTCGGCCGGTGCCCGCGTGGCCATCGGCTCGCGGGTCATCGACCTTCCCGTGCGCGACGTCCCATGACCTTCGAGTCACGGTGAGCGATGGGATCGGCTTGGGTTACCTGCTCGGGCTCTTCGGGCTCGTCGCGTTCGGCGCGGTCATCCCAGTGGTGCCCACCGGCGCCGCGGTCAGCGTCGGAGCGGCCCTGGCGCGCTGGGACAACCCCGTCGCCCTCGTGCTGGTGGTGGTCTTCGGGGCGGCCGGCGCCTACACCGGCGATGTCATCACCTACGGGGTGCTGCGCGTGGCCGGCGAGCCGCTGGCCCGTCGCGTCGGCTGGCTGCACGATGGCGCGACCGCCGACACGCTCCAGCGGCTCCGGCATCAGGTCGAGGAGCACGAGCTCCGGGTTCTGCTGCTGTCGCGGCTGGTGCCGGGCGGCCGCGTCCCGGTGCTGCTGGCCGCGGCGCTCGGCGGGTACTCCTGGCGGCGGTTCGTCATCGCCGATATCGGCGCCGCTGCGCTCTGGGCCTCGGTGTACTCGGCGATCGGGTTAGGCGGCCGGGCGCTGTTCCCGGAGCCGTGGCAGGCCGCGGTGGCGGCGATCGCCCTTGTCCTGGTGGCCTCCGCAATCAGCACGCTATGGGAACGGCGCCGCGGCCGCTCGGCCCCCGCCTGACCGGCGCAACGTTTGGCACACCGAGCCGCGGACACCGGCTGAGCCTGCCATTCTTGGCGCATGTCGCGGCAGATCGGGCTCAGGATCGGAGCGCTGATCGTCGTCTCCCTGATCGGATTCGGGCTGTACTGGTTCGAGCCGTGGCGGCTGCTCACCAACACGCGGGTCGACGAGGCCGCGCCCGTCGCCGCTGTATTGCTGTTGCCGACCGCCGCGGCTCCCGTTCCCCAACTGCCGGCCGACGTCGCGACGAGCACCGTCCCGCCGGCCCCGCGGATGGGCAGGTTTATAAGCTACGAGCACCCGACCAGCGGCACGGCGTCGATCGTCGAGGTGTCCCCCACGGAGCGCTACATCCGGATCGAGAACCTCGACACCAGCGACGGCCCCGATCTGCACGTCTACCTGAGTCCGCTCGAGCACACCGCGGGGATGCACGCGTTCGGGGAAGACGCAGTCGAGCTGGGCCAGCTCAAGGGAAACCTGGGCAATCAGAACTATCTGATCCCCGTTGATCTGGACATAGCCAACTATCGCACCGTCGTGATCTGGTGCAAGCGGTTCGCGGTGGCGTTCGGCGCGGCCCCCCTCGCGTAATAAACGGCGGGATTGTCACAAGCTGTTGGAGAGCAGCCTTTTGTCACAATCCCGAGGCGTTGGGGCTCGGACAGGTCGATCAGAGCTGCAGCTTCAGGCCCTCGTGGGACGCAACGAAGCCCAGCCGCTCGTAGAACCGACGCGCGTCGACGCGGGTCTTGTCGGTGGTCAGCTGCACCAGTGCGGCCCCCCGACGACGGGACTCCTCGATTGCCCACTCGAACATGGCCCCGCCCAGCCCGGTGCCTCGCTGAGTCGCGGCCACATGCACGGCCTCGATCTGCGCTCGCAGCGCACCGCGTCTTGCGAGCCCGGGAATGAGCGTCAACTGCATGGTCGCCACCACCTGCCGAGCGCCATCGATCGCCACCATCAGCAGGTGCGAGGGATCGGCATCCACAGCGTCGAACGCAGCGAGGTACGGAGCCAGAGCGGCGTCGTCGAGATCGCCTACTGCCTCCCGGGTCGCGCCGAGCGGATCGTCGGCCAGCAGCCGGACGATAGCCGGGATGTCGGCACGGGAAGCCGCGCGCAACTCGACGGAGCCGCCACCTACATCCAAGTGAGCCATGCATAAGACGTTGCCATAGACGTCATGGAGGACAGTGGACCCGGTGACCGAGCCGACGATGCACGCGTATGAGCCACACGACCAGGGCCTGGCCGGCCGGCTGAACTGGCTGCGGGCCGGGGTGCTCGGCGCCAACGACGGCATCGTGTCGGTCGCCGGCATCGTCGTCGGCGTTGCCGGGGCGACGACGGACCGCACCGCGATTGCAACGGCGGGCGTCGCCGGGCTGGTCGCGGGCGCGGTATCGATGGCGCTCGGGGAGTATGTCTCCGTGTCCTCGCAGCGCGACAGCGAGACCGCGCTGCTGGCCAAGGAGCGGGCCGAGCTCGAGCAGATGCCCGACGAGGAGCTCGAGGAGCTGGCCGCGATCTATCAGGCCAAGGGCCTGCGCACCGAGACGGCGTGGGCAGTGGCCCGGGAGCTGACCGAGCACGACGCGCTTGCGGCCCACCTCGACGCCGAGCTGCACCTGGATCCCAACGACATCGCGAACCCGTGGCAGGCGGCGGGGGCCTCGGCCGTGGCGTTCACCGGCGGCGCGGCGCTTCCCCTGGTGGCTATCCTCCTGCCGCCCACCTCGTGGCGGGTGCCGGTCACCGTCCTGGCCGTCCTGATCGCCCTCGCGATCGCCGGGCTGGTCAGCGCCCGGCTCGGCGGCGGCTCGGTGCGGCGGGCCATCACCCGGGTGGTCATCGGCGGGGCGGTCGGCCTGGGTGTCACATACGGCATCGGATCGCTGTTCGGCGCCGCCGTCGGCTAGCCGGATCCCAGGGCCCGCGCTGGTTCGCCGATCAGGCGACGAACTCGCCGCCAAGGGGCTCGGGGTAGTGCGCGTTGTGCAGCTCGACGACCTTGTCGATCAACGGGCGGAATACCTTATTCGTGTGGATCTCCATGCCGTTGGACCCGAGATGCTCCACATGCATCGAGTAGATCCGCCCCTCCTCCTTTTGGTTCCAATGAGTGTGGATCTCGAAATAGCCGGCTAAGTCGGTGAATCCCAGCTGCACGAACCCGGTCTTCGCATCGGTGGCCTCATTTTGCAGCCGGTACATGTTGCCCTGACCCCGGCCGAAGTCCACCGGCGGAAGGCCGATCGTCACCTGCACCTTGTCCGAGCC
>JAOPVO010000155.1 GCA_025966155.1 Pseudonocardiales bacterium | reverse complement strand
GTGACGCAGGAGTGGACTGCTCAAGATCAGGCCTTGCAGGATGCCCACCACGAGTCCGCGGCAGCCGCGCAGCGCGCGTATGAGAGATGGCAGAGTGCGCTGCCCGAAGCTTCCTGACTAGCGCTGTTCATGCAGGGGTTGGCATGCCGTCGATGGTCTCGGTGCTGAGGAGCCCGTCGTGTGCGGGCGGCCGTGTGTCCGTTGCCCGTCACATCGATGAAGTTGCCCGCGCGCGCCGCAGATATGCGACGTGGCTAGGCTGGACTGCTAGGCGAGCCGCCCGCGCCCCCAGCCAATGAGCTTGAATAGCGTTAAGGCTATTGACGATCGCAGCGCACGGGATCAGGCTGGCGGCAGGCCGCGCGGGGCGCCCGATGTGCATCCGCCCGCGGATGATGCGTCATCGGTGCGCACTCGGCAGCTTCCCCGCTGTAGGAGGAACCGTGACAGTCACAATGGGCGATGTCCGCAAGGCGATTGCCGCGACCAGCAACTGCGATTGGCAGCCTCGCTCTGATCTGCCGGATGATGCCCCCGTCCCGGAGCACGGAACGGGGGAGGATCAAGCTCGTCGCGAAAGTGCGTCGGATGCGCCTCCGCTGGATCTGCTGCAGGTGCTGTCGCGCGACGTTACGGCGAACCCTGCGCTGCTTCAGCGCCGGCTGAGCCTAGGAATGCCCCAGCTCCATGCGTCGCCGGATCCCGTGAGTGTAGTGATGACGGAGTCAGGCACTGCGCGGCCGCCTGTCGTTGATTGGCGGTCTCGCTGGGGCGGGTCCTGGCTAGCCACGATTCAGGATCAGCGTTCTGCGAACAATTGCTGGGCTTTCGCGGCCGCCGCATTGGTCGAGACAATGGTCCGTATCGAGCACAGTCATTGGGCCAAGCGCTCAGAGGGCGACCTGCGAGACGGGTGGGGTGTCGCAGAGCAAGATTGGATGACGAGAGACGGCGTAGCACCCAGTCGACACGGCGCTGGCGTGCAGGACGCGCTGGCGTTCATAGTGCGCATGGGAATAGCCGACTTAGGGTGCTACCCGTGGTACGTCAACGACCATGCGTATGACCCGACCGCGGACCGTTCCGCACGCACCGCGAACATAGCCGGGTATCAGACCATCGGCGCCGTGGAGGAGCAGAAGCGCTGGCTCGACGCGGTCGGGCCGCTAGCCGCCAGCTTCACGGCCTACGACGATTTCAAGGCATATGGAAGCGGGGTGTATCGAAAGTCGGCGTATGAAGAGCTTTTCAGCAAGGGCAACGGCCATGTCGTTCTCGTCGTTGGGTATGACGATCAGCAACAATGCTGGATAATCCGCAATTCGTGGGGGACTGGCTGGGGCGAGGCCGGGTACGGCCTGATCGCTTACGGCGAAGTCGGTATTGATGCGGGGCCGAAGTACGGCCTGCACGGTGTCAGCCCGGATCCGTGGTCCAAACGGCGCCTCCACAACGGCTGCGTGCTCGAGAGCGAGCGCGGCGCAGCCCACCGAAACTTGGAGATGGTGCGATCCGCCCTGCCGCGGGCCGTGCACCTGTGGCGCGCTGGCGGGGAGGACGGCGATTTCTCGTGGAATGTCGGCGAGCACCTTGAGGACCCGGCAGACGTCGGAGCCGGCGCTGGCAGCCTGGGTTTCCCAACCTTGACCGCCACGACTTTCGGCCGGAACCTCGAATGCGTGCACTGGGAGCTGTCCGGGCGTCTGCGGCACTGGTGGTTCGACGCACCATCCGGGCGATGGATGAATGGCGGGCAGTTCGGACCCGCAGACGTTGCGGGATATCCCGGGTTCATCCAGAGCAGCTACGGAGCGCCGGGGAATCTCGAAGTGGTTGTCAGAGCAGCGGACGGTCGCTTGCACCACTGGTGGCGGGACAACGCCGCGCCGTGGACGTGGCACGAGGGCGCTGCGTTCGCAGACGGTGTGCTCCAAAGCGGGCCGTCGCTAGTGCAGAGCGGGTTGGGGACTGAAGGCAACCTCGATGTCGTCTGCGTGCTGAACAGCGGGTCGATGCAGCATTGGTGGCGGGATGACGATGGGGACCGGTCGTGGAATGGCGGAACCATCTTCGGCACGGGCGTCGGCGATACACCCATAGTGATGATCGAGGGCACGTCCGGAGCCAACGACGAACTGACCGCAGGCAACTTCGAGCTCTGTGTCGCCGTCGATGGCCGCGTCCAGCACTGGTGGCGCAACAACGCCTACCCGGAACGCAGGGACGGCGGGCGGTTGCGTCCGCTGCATCCGGACCCGCGGGACTGGACGCACAGCGACACTTTCGGTCACGACGTGCGCCATGTATGGGGATTGGTGCAGGGCAGCTTCGGTCAGAACCTCGAACTGATCGTTGAGCGCACCGACGGCGTCGCACAGCATTACTGGAGGGACGGTGCCGGCTGGCACGAGGGTGCGGCGATTACGAGCTAGTGGATCGCAGCAGCCGATGAAGGTCGGCCGACCCGGCGGTGGCATCTCCTGCGGCGGGCGCGACGGCTCTGTGAGTGCTGGAGCCCTCCCAATCCCGGGACCGCCCTTCCGGGCGATCCCCGAACCCCTTGCGGCCCTTACATTCGGGGCTTTCTGTGCGCCGTCAGGGACTTGAACCCCGAACCCGCTGATTAAGAGTCAGCTGCTCTGCCAATTGAGCTAACGGCGCGAACGACCCGCGGACGGGCCGAGCGGGAATGTTACACACATCCCCGTCGGGTGAGTGACGGGGCTCGAACCCGCGACACCTGGGATCACAACCCAGTGCTCTACCTGCTGAGCTACACCCACCAAGGTGCACAACACGTGCCCGCGAACGACCCTAGCAACCGGCTCGCGCGTGGATACGACGACTCAGTCTAGCGGCCCGCGGGCGCCCGCACGCGCCAGTATCGGGCGGGGCCTCAGTCGAGTGCCGCCGCCGCGGCCCGGGCTTGCTCGGTGGACGGCCCGGGGGCCGCCACGAACAGGGTGGCGCGGTAGTAGCGCAGCTCCTTGATGCTCTCCAGTATGTCGGCCAGGGCGCGGTGGGCCAGGCCCTTGGCCGGCTGGGAGAAGTACACCGGCGGGAACCAGCGGCGGGCCAGCTCCTTGAGCGAGGAGACGTCGACCATCCGGTAGTGCAGGAACGCGTCCAGCTCCGGCATATCGCGGGCGATGAACCCGCGGTCGGTGGCAATCGAGTTGCCGCACAGCGGCGCGGTGCCCGCGTCGACGCCCATCGCCTTGAGGTACTCGATCACGGCGTCCTGTGCCTGCGCGATCGTGACCGTGGACTCGCGGACGGCCTCGGTGAGGTGGGATCCGGCGTGCATGTCGCGCACGATCGGGAGCATCCCGTCCAGCAGCTCATCGGTGGTGCTGATGACGATGTCCAGGCCCTCGCCCAGCACGGTCAGCTCGCCGTCGGTCACCACCACCGCGATCTCGATCAGCGCGTCCTTGCGCAGCTCGAGCCCGGTCATCTCGCAGTCGATCCATACCAGTCGGTCAGCCACGGGTCGGAGCTTAGGCGCATTCCGGTGGTCGTCTCGCGGCACCGGACCCGTCCGTGCCGTACCTTTGTCAAGGCTTATAAGCGCGATGCAGATGAATGATGCAGATGGTGAGGAAGCGACGTGGACAGGCAGTTGCGAGTGGCAGTCGTCGGGGCCGGTCCGGCTGGCATCTACGCGGCGGACATCCTGGCCAAGTCCGATGCTGACGTGGCTATCGATGTGATCGATCGCCTCCCCACGCCGTACGGCCTGGTCCGCTACGGCGTCGCACCGGACCACCCGCGCATCAAGGAGATCATCAAGGCGCTGCGCAATGTGCTGGCGACCCCGAGCATCCGCTTCGTCGGGAACGTCGACTACGGCACTGATGTGAAGCTCGACGATCTGCGCCGCTGGTACGACGCTGTGATCTTCGCCACCGGTGCTATGTACGACCGCAAGCTCGATATCCCCGGAATCGACCTCGACGGCAGCTTCGGCGCGGCCGACTTCGTCGCCTGGTTCGACGCGCACCCCGATGTGCCGCAGACCTGGCCGCTCGGGGCCAAGGACGTCGCGATCCTCGGTGCCGGCAATGTGGCCCTGGACGTGGCGCGCATCCTGGCCAAGACCGCCGATGAGCTGCTGGTGACCGAGATCCCCGACCACGTGTACCAGGGCCTCAAGGCCAACCAGGCGACGGACGTCCACGTGTTCGCCCGCCGCGGGCCGGCGCAGATCAAGTTCACCCCGATGGAGCTGCGCGAGCTCTCGCACTCGCCCAGCGTCGAGGTCATCGTGCACGTCGAGGGCTTCGAGTTCGACGAGGGCAGCTACGAGGCCATCCGCGCGAGCAAGACCACCAAGCTGGTCGTCGACACGCTGGCCAACTACGCGCAGCGCGAGCCCGAGGGCAAGGCGCACCGGATCCACCTGCACTTCCTCGAGAGCCCGGTCGAGGTGCTCGGCGACGGCAAGGTCGAGGGACTGCGGACCGAGCGGACCGAGCTGACCGGCGACGGCAATGTGCGCGGCACCGGGGAGTTCACCGATTGGCCGGTCCAGGCCGTCTACCGGGCCGTGGGCTACCTGAGCAGCGTGCTGTCCGACATCCCCTTCGACGACGCCGCCGGCGTGGTCCCGAATGCGGGCGGGCGGGTCGTCGACCTCGAGGGCGAGCACATCCCCGGCCTGTACGTCACCGGCTGGATCAAGCGCGGGCCGGTCGGGCTCATCGGGCACACCAAGAGCGACGCGGCCGAGACGATCCGCCACCTGCTGGCCGACGCCGAGGCGCTGCCGGCGCCCGAGGCCGCCGATGCCGACGCGCTGACAACGCACCTGGCCGCCAACGGCGTCAACTTCACCACGACCTCGGGGTGGGAGAAGCTGGACGCGCACGAGATCGGCCTGGGCGAGCCGCACGGCCGACTCCGGGTCAAGGTCGGCGCGCGCGACGAGATGGTGCGCATCTCCAACTCCGAGTAGCAGGCCAACCCCGAACTTTTGGCAATGGTTTGTCGCCAGGCGACAAGCCATGGCCGCAAGTTCCGCCGGTGACGAGGGTCAGGGGCACATTCGCGCCAGCCAGGCCTCGACCTGGCGGGGGGAGCTTAGGACTACGACCTCGGCTCCGGTGGCCTGGGCCGCGCGCAGCAGCCCGGGGCGATTGCGTCGGCGCCAGAGCGCGATCCAGATCCAGAATTCCATCCGCTCGCGCGACCGGCGAACCGCCCGCCAGGCGCAGCGCGCCAGGCCGAAGTCGAGGACCACGATGGTGTCGGCAGCGACCAGGCGCGGCCCGACCACGTCGTAGGGGCCAAGGTCGCCGTCCATGACCCACCGCGGCTGCTCGATGAGCTCCGCCTGCGCGATGGCCCAGGCTTCCGGGGGAGTCGGCGCCAGGCCGGGCTGCCAGAAGTGCGCATCGAGCTCGATCACCGGGGCGCCGGTGCGGTCGCCGAGTCGCCGGGCCAGCGTCGATTTGCCTGCCCCGCCGCGGCCGAGGAGGACGATGCGATCCACGTGGACATGGTCGCACCCTGCGAATCAAGATCGAACAGATGTTCGACTACAGTCCGGATATGGGTGCATCGCCGGGGGTTCGGGTGATCATCGCCGGTCTGCCGCTCGCGGATCTGCACGCCTGGGGACGGGAGCCGACCGGGGCGTGGTGGGGCCTGGTGTCGTGGAACGGCCCGAACCACCACCGGCCGATCACCCGCTCGGCGTGGGTACCGGCCAACTGCGTGGTCCGACCGACGGGGTCCAGATCCGATCCGCGGCTCGTGCGGCTCAAGCTGCCGGTGGAGCGTGCCGCCTGGCCTCTGATCTGGTTCGTCGACGGAGTGCGCGTCGAGCATCTTGGGGCGGTCGCCGATCCGTCCCGCCTGGCCCAGGATCTGCGTCCGGGGTGACGTGGGGCAATCGGGCGGAAATGTCCGCGCAGTAGCCTTGCGCAGGTGATCTTGACATCCCTGCCGCCTCGCGCCGGCCAGGAATGACTGAACTGGTCGCTGATTCCGCGGCACGTTGCGAGGACGAGGCTGCACCCGACCTGCGCTACGTGCTTGTCGCCCTGTATCTGCAATCGGTGGGCGGCGCCTCCGCCGCGCGGGCCGGTGTGCTCGTGCTGCCCTTCGCCGCGGCGAATGTCATCGCGTCGGCGTCGGTGGGCGTGCTCACCAGCCGCCTCGCTCCGCGCGCAGTGGGCGCGCTGGGCGCCCTTGGAACGGCCACCGGGCTGCTCGTGCTTCTCGGCGTGGCCCTCACTGGCGCATCGTGGCCGCCGATCGTCGTCGGGCTGGTCCTCATCGGCCTGGACAGCGGCGTCTTCCAGGCCGCGAACGCCGCCGCGACGCTGGCCGGCGCCGATTCGACGCAGCTCGGGCGCACCAACGCCGCCCGGATCGCTGTCCAGAACCGCGTACACGTCCGGCGTCGCGCTCGGCCTGACGCTGGTAGCGGCGGCGCTGCCTGCCACCCTCAAGGCGGCCGTGTTCGAGGGGGCGGGGCGCGTCGCTGCGCGCGGGAGCCGAGGATCAGCTCGCGCACGGGTTCGCCGTGGCCTTCGCCGTGGCGGCCGCGCTGGCGATCTCCGCCGTGGCCACCAGCCTGCTGACCCGCGGGCCCCGGCCCTCCC
>JAOPVO010000119.1 GCA_025966155.1 Pseudonocardiales bacterium | reverse complement strand
AAGCCGCCCGCGGGACAGCAGATCCGCGTCGGGCAGGACCGCAGCCTCGATCGCGGCGGCATCAGCCAGGTCCAGTCCGGCCAGTTGCTCGGCGATTACCTTGGCCCGGATCTCGCTGACCCGACCTGCGGCCAGAGCGGCCCCGGTGGCGGCCAGCGGCCCGTCCGGACCCAGCAGCAGCGCCGCGGCGGTCTTATTCGACACGGTGGTGGTCGACTGGGCGGTGACCGCGGCATAGAGATCCGTGCGCTTCGCCTGGACCTGGGCCGCCCACCGGATAGGGCCGGTGAGCTCGGAGCACCGGTCGCCGTCCGGGTCGATCAGCTCCGGCAGTGTGACCGGCAGGGTCTCCAGCCGGTGCAGCAGCGCGAACTCGAGCGCGGCATCGTGCCGCCGCTGACGTTCCAGCGCTATGCCGACGTCCAGGGTCTCGCTCTCGCTGAGGCGCGACGGGTCCAGCAGCGACAGCCAGCCGTGCAGCTGGGCGCCCGGCTCCGCCGAGGCCAAAGCGGCCACGATCACCGCGGGCCCAAGGTCGCAGTCGTCCGCCAAGCCGAGGTCGTCTGACGCGAAGGACAATGCGAACATGTGTTCTATACTAGCAGGGAACGACGGCAGGGACAACAGTATAAGGAAGATTGCGCGCTGTTGAAACGACAGCCGCAGGGTCAAGGCGACCCGCGACAAGGCTCGTTGCTAGCTGCGTTCTCGTCCTTGGATTGGAACCAGTACGGAACCGATACCGCTACAGGACTCGGACCGGATCCGGAGCCGCTACCGGGGGAGGCGGTAGCGGGCGAAGAGCGCGCCGTCCTCCTCTAGGAGATGGGTCAGCTCGGCGCCGCGGGGATCGCTGCCCCACTCAAGACCGGCGGCGATCCGGCCCGGTCCGGGGCCGACCAGCCACGGGGTCAGGCTGAGGCACAGCTCGTCGGCCACCTGCGCGTCGACCATGCTCGACAGCAGGGACGGCCCGCCCTCGCAGAGGATCCGGCGCAGCCCCAGCTCAACGAGATGGTCGCGCACCGCCGGAAGGTCGACCGAAGTGGACCCGACGACCAGCACGTCGGCGCCGGCCACAGCCAGCGCTGCCCGCCGGGACGGGTCGGACGCGCCGTGGGTCAGCACGATCGTCCGGGCTGATTCCGGCGCCTCGGCGATCAGGGGCGACGAGGGATCTATGTCGAGCGACCCGCTGATCAGCGCCGTCCGCGGTATCGCCGGGTAGCCCATCGCCACCCGCCGGGCCTGCCGAGCGTCGGACGGCACCGCCGGCCCGTAGCCCTCCGACCGCGCTGTCCCCGCCCCCACGAGGATCACATCGCAGAGATCCCGCAGCACGGCGAAGACCCTGTTATCACCTGGCGTTTGCAGGCCCGCCGATCGTCCGGCCACGGACCCCGCGCCGTCGACACTGGCGACCATGTCGAGCCGGACGCCGCCGAGCTCCGACCACCCCGATGCGTACCAGGCAGGAAGATCGACGGAGTCGGACGGCTGGGGCAGCAGGGCTCGCACGCACCCATCACATCACGCCCCCGACGCGTGCCGTCGCCCCGCAACCCGCGCTGGCTAGGCTGTCCCGTCATGGCCCAGCCCGCGCATCTCGTCGACCGCGCGCCGGTGGTCCCCGCGGACCAGCTGATAGCCGGGCTGGTCCCGCCGCCGCTGTTCACCGACGTCCGATTCGACACCTACCGCCCTGATCCGAACGAGCCGACCCAGTCCCGGGCGCTTGAGCAGCTGCGCGGCTTCGCCACCACCTTCGGGACGGCGCCGGACGGCAAGCGCGGGCTGCTGCGCCGCAAGCCCGCTGCGCCCCCCGGCCCCACCGGGGTGTACCTGGATGGCGGGTTCGGCGTCGGCAAGACCCATCTGCTCGCCTCGCTCTGGCATGCCGCCCCGCAGCCCAAGGCGTACGCCACCTTCGTGGAGCTCACGCATCTGGTCGGCGCGCTGGGGTTCGGGGCAACTGTGCAGGCGCTGTCGGGCCTGCGCCTGCTGTGCATCGACGAGTTCGAGCTGGACGATCCCGGCGACACCGTCCTCGTGTCGACGCTGCTCGCCCGCTTGAGCGAGAGCGGCGTGCGCCTGGCCGCGACGTCGAACACGCTGCCCGACCGGCTCGGACAGGACCGGTTCGCCACGGACGATTTCCTCCGCGAGATCCAGGGGCTGGCAGCGCGATTCGCCTCGGTTCGCGTAGATGGCCCGGACTACCGCCATCGCGGACTCCCGGAGCCGCCGGCGCCCCTCAGCGACGACGAGGTGATTCGGCGGGCCGAGCACACGCCTGGGTCGACGCTGGACGACTTCGGCGATCTCCTGACGCACCTCGCGACACTGCACCCGTCCCGCTACGGCGCGCTGGTCCATGACGCGAGCGCAGTGCACCTCACCGACGTCACCGCGGCCCCCGACCAGAATGTGGCGCTGCGGCTGGTGGTTCTCGCCGATCGGCTGTACGACCGGCAGATCCCCGTCGTCATCTCCGGCGTGCCGCTCGACCAGCTCTACACCCCGGAGATGCTCGAGGGCGGCTACCGGAAGAAGTACCGGCGCTCCATCTCCCGCCTCGTCGCACTGAATCGCATCGGCCTTGCCCTCCCCGTTGGCGACGACCTATAGCCGGCTTAGAGCGGTCCGGGGGCCATCGAGGGGCCAGGTCGATGGGGCACGAGGTTGACGATCGCGCCGGACTGCGCCGCCAGCGTGATCCCGGGACCCGAGTTCTCGCCGCGGGCCAGATCGGGGCCGAACACGAAGCCCGGCTCGGTGGCCAGCATGACGTCGATAGCCGGCGCATCCAGGGGCACAGTCTGCGCATGCGCCGCGAGGTTCACCGCGATGCGCAGGCGACCGCGATGGATGACCATCCACCGCTGCTGCTCGTCGAAGTCCACCGAGATCCGATCCAGACGTGGATCGGCCAGCTCGGGCACGTCGCGGCGCAGGGCCGTCAAGGCCTGATACAGCGCTAGAAGCTCGGCGTGCTCTGCCTGCTCGGGCTCGGACCAGTCGAGCTTCGAGGACTCGAAGGTGTCGGGGTCCTGCGGGTCCGGGACATTGGCAGGGTCCCACCCGTGCTCGGCGAACTCGGCGATCCGGCCCTTGGCCGTGGCCTCGGCCAACTCGGGCTCGGGGTGGGAGGTGAAGAAGCGCCATGGGGTCGTGGCGCCCCATTCCTCGCCCATCCAGAGCATCGGGGTGAAGGGCGAGGTGAGCAGCAGCAGCGCGCCGACGCGCAGCATCTCGCGGTCGGTGATAGCCGGCAATCGGTCACCCGTGGCGCGGTTCCCCACCTGGTCGTGGTTCTGAAGGCAGACCACGAAGCGGTAGCCGGGCACGCGGGAGCGATCCACCGGCCGGCCGTGGGTGCGGCCGCGGAACGACGACCACGTTCCGTCGTGGAAGAACGCCCGGGTCAGCACCTTGGCCAGCGCGCCGATCGAGCCGAAGTCGCCGTAATAGCCCTGCCGCTCGCCGGTCAGCAGAGCATGGAGGCAGTGATGCACATCGTCGTCCCACTGCGCGTTCAGGCCGTATCCACCAGCCTCGCGCGGGGTGATCAGCTTGACGTCATTGAGGTCCGACTCCGCGATGAGCGTGAGCGGGCGACCCTCGGCCGCGCTCGCGGCGTCGACCTCGGCCGCGATCTCCTCGAGGATATGGAACGCCGACTGGTCTTCCATAGCATGCACGGCGTCGAGGCGCAGGGCATCGATGCGGTACTCGGCGAACCACATCAGCACGTTGTCGATGACGAACCGGCGGACCGCGCTGGATTCGGGACCGTCGAAGTTCACCAGGTCCCCCCAGGTGTTCGACCCCTGCTTCAAGTACGGGCCGAATAAGGGCAGGTAGTTCCCGCTGGGGCCGAAGTGGTTGTAGACCACGTCGAGCACGACGGCCAGACCGCGCCGATGGCACGCGTCGATGAAGCGCTTGAATGCGTCCGGGCCGCCGTACGGGTCGTGCACGGCGTACCAATCGACGCCGTCGTAGCCCCAGTTCCAGCTGCCGTTGACCCCCGCCACCGGCAGGACCTCGACGTGCGTGATGCCGAGATCCACGAGATGGTCGAGGCGCTCGACGGCGCTGTCGAAGGTGCCGCCGGGAGTGAAGGTGCCGATGTGGAGCTCGTAGATGACGGCGCCGGCCAGCGTCCGGCCGGTCCAGGACGCGTCGCCCCACGTGTGGCGCCGCGGATCGTGCAGCCGGCTCGGCCCGTGCACCCCGTAGGGCTGCCAGCGCGACCTGGGATCGGGCAGCAGATCCTCGGAGTCATCGAGCAGGATCCCGTAGTCCTGCCCGTAGGACAGGGTGACCTCGCCGCGGAACCATCCGCCGTCCTCGGCCAGGAGCAGCGTGTCGGTACCGCTCTTGGCCGGCTCGAGCGCAGATGGCGCCGAGTCGAGCCGTCGCACCCGTACCGTCGACGCCTTGGGCGCCCATACCTCGAGGACGGTCATCGCGTGCCCTCGCGCAGCAGCAGAGCGACCGGATATGTGCCGAGCAGCGTGGCCAGCCCGATCGATCCGCCGTCGTGGAGCGAGCCGGTGAGCGCATCGCGCCACGGCCCGTCCGGCAGGGAGAGCGAGGTATC
>JAOPVO010000108.1 GCA_025966155.1 Pseudonocardiales bacterium | reverse complement strand
GCCGTCATGGCCGATGCCTTCGCCGACTATCCCTGGACGAGATGGACCGTGGCGCACGACAACCACGTCGGACGGATCGCCCAGCTGCAGACGCTGATGGCAGGCGAGGTTGTTCTGCCCTACGGCGAGCTCTGGGTGGCCGAGCGGGAAGGGGCGCTTCTCGCTGCCGCCGCCTGGATGCGCCCGGACGTTGAGGTGCCGCAATACATCTGGCGCGATATTGAGCACCAGTCGGTCGAGCTTGCCGGCGACCGGTCCGAGCAGTTCTCCTCGGCCGAGGCACTCGCGGCGACGCTTCGCCCGGCGACATCGCACTGGTACCTCGGCGGGGTCGGCGTCCGGACGTCCGCGCAGGGCAGCGGCCTCGGCGCCGCGGTGCTGGAGCCGGTGCTCGGCAGGGACGGCCTCGCCGATGACCTCATGTATCTGGAGACCTCGACGCGCGCGAATGTGGAGTTCTACCGCCGACGCGGATTCGTCGTGTCCGGCCAGCTCACGGTGCCCGGCGGCGGCCCGGACGTCTGGGCCATGACACGGGTCGCATCGGGCGCGAACTAGGGCAGGCTGGCGCAATGACCGAGGAGGCCCAACCGCGCCAGCGCGGATACGACCGCGATGAGAGCGTCGACACCCGCCTCGACCGGAACTACTCCGAACTGCTGCAGGAACTGAGGATCTCCGAGACCGGGGTGCAGGTCCTCTTCGGGTTCCTGCTCGCGATCTCGTTCCAGCAGCGGTTCGCCGAGATCGACGACTTCGAGAAGGCCGTCTTCGTCACGACCCTGCTGTGCTGCGCGCTCTCGATCGGGCTGCTGGTGGCCCCCGTGGCGTACCACCGGGTCGTCTTCCGGCGCGGGCTGAAGGACAAGCTGGTGCAGGCGGCGAGCGGCTTCGTTATCGCCGGTACCACCTTCATGCTGCTGGCCATCATCGGCAGCGTCCTGCTCATCCTGGATTTCGCGATCGGCCGGGTCTTCGGCGTAGTGACGGCAAGCATCCTGATGGCGCTGTTTCTGGCGCTGTGGGTCGCGTTGCCCCTGACTGCGGTGCGACGCGCCCGGCGCAGCGAGCCGCTCGATACCGCGCCGCCGCTGTCCTAGCGGTTGCGCCGGCGTCCGCCGCTCGAGCCGTACACCAGGGCGCCCGCGGCCGGCACCAAGAGGAACGCGATCCACGAGAAGCTCCAGCCACCGAGCGCGCCCAAGCCGAAGAACAGAGCCAGGGCGATGAACGGCGATAGCGCGACGATCGTCGCCCCGGCGCGCCCACCGACCGTCTGGCGTCCGGACAGCCCGATGTAGGGCTCGACCAGCCCGGGGAGCGCGGGTGCGGGCAGGTGTGGCGAGGTCAGCGCCGGAGCGCCTAGCGGCGGCCCACTGGGCAGGTCGGCGAACAGCGGCACCAGATCGCTGGTGAAGCGCGCGCCAGACGCCGCGGCGACCCGATCCCCGTACTCATCGGGATCGAGCCGCCCGGCGGACATGTGGCCAGCCAGTGCCTGGAGCGCCGCCTCCCGCTCCGCTGTGCCGATTCGGATCCCCTGAGTGCCCGCCGGCTCCGTCATGCCGACAGTCTCCCTGATCAGGTGTCCGGAATGCGGCAAAGGAACTACTCCGGGGACGGCAGCATGACCTCGACGAGGTGCGGCCCGTCCTGCGCGGCAGCGTTGGTGAGGGCCTCAACCAATTCCTCGGCGGTGGTGACGCGCACCGACGGGACGCCCATCCCGCTGGCCAGCTCGGCGAAGTTCAGCGTGGGCCGGCCGATGTCGAGCATGTCCAGCGCGCGCGGGCCGGGGTTGTAGCCGGCGCCCACCCGGGTCAGCTCGTTGCGCAGGATCGCGTAGGACTGGTTGTTCATCAGCACAGTGGTGATGTTCAGGTTCTCCCGCGCCTGCGTCCACAGCGACTGGATCGTGTACATCGCGCTGCCGTCGGCCTGCAGGGAGATCACCGGGCGGTCCGGTGCGGCCACGGCCGCCCCGACTGCGGTCGGCATGCCGCCGCCGATCGCGCCGCCCATCACCGGGAGGACGTCGTGGCGGGGCGCCCCGGCCAGGGCCGAGCCGATGAAGGCGCCGGACGTGACGGCCTCCTCGACGACGATCGCGTTGGCCGGCAGCGTGACGGCGATGGCGTCGGCCATGCTGCGCGGGGTCAGCTCGCCGGTGGGCGACGGGGGCAGCGCGGCCTCGGTGACCGTGGCCTCGACGCCGGCGGCGACCTGATCGGCCAGGGCCTCCAGCGCGGCCTCAATGTCCTGCTCGTCATCGGCCAGCACCGACACCTCGCAGCTATCGCCGGCGACATCGCTAGCCACGCCCGGGTACGCGAAGAACGTCACCGGCGACTTGGCCCCGGCGAGGATGAGGTTCTGGGTGCCGGCCATCTGGGCCACGGCCTGCTCGCCGAGGTAGGCGACGCGGGAGAACACGGGCAGCCCGGCGCCGCGCTCCGAGCGGTTCGATCCGGTGGCGAGCACCGTCGCGCCGGTGGCCTTCGCGATCCGGGCGGCAGCGAGCATGCCGCGCTCGCGCATCGCCGCGCCGCCGATCAGCAGCACGGTCTTGCTGCCACCGGTCAGGATCGCCGCAGCGGCCTCGATGACGGCCTTGTCGACAGTCAGCGCCGGGGCGGGCTCGCGGCGGGGGGCCACGACGCCGCCCTCGCTCCACGAGACGTCGGCCGGCAGCACCAGGGTGGCGATCTTGCCCGGGGTACTGCGGGCGACGGCAACGGCCTGCGCGGCATCGTTGCCGATGTCGCGCTGGTGGCCCGAGGTGTGCACCCAGGCCGACATCGTGCGGGCGATGCCCTCGATGTCCGACTGCAGCGGCGCGTCATAGCGGTTGTGATAGGTCGCGTGCCCGCCGACGATGACCACCATCGGGGACTTCGCGCGCTTGGCGTTGTGCATATTGGCCAGCCCGTTCCCCAGGCCCGGTCCTAGGTGCAGCAGCACCGCGGCGGGCTTGCCGGCCATCCGGGAGTAGCCGTCGGCCGCGCCGGTCGCGACGCCCTCGAAGAGGCAAAGCACGCTGCGCATCTGCGGGACGGCGTCGAGTGCGTTCACGAAGTGCATCTCGGATGTGCCGGGATTCATGAAACAGACGTCGACGTCGGAGTCCACCAGACTCTGGATGAGCGCTTCGGAACCAAGCATGGGGGGGCCTCCAGGCGACTATGACGGGAAGCGCCCATCGTCGTCCCGCCCTGATCCAGAGGCAAGGGCCTGCTCTAGAGGCGCAGTGGGGTTGGGTACGCCGCCTTGAC
>JAOPVO010000096.1 GCA_025966155.1 Pseudonocardiales bacterium | reverse complement strand
GACATGCTCGAGCCAAACGGGATGATGGCACTCGTCGGCCACGCTGCCGCCGGGCGCCCGGTGCCGCGGAACCCAGGCGCGCCTCCGATACCGCATGCGGAGCTGGAGGCGCTGGCCCCGCACCTGTACGGCAGCCGCCTGCATCAGTTCACCGATCAGGCGCACCAGATACTGGACTCCGCCGACCCTGACGGGATGTTCTGGGACTGGGCAGGCGATACCGAGATCGTAGTGGCGAGAAGGCGCAATGGCGTTGCGGCTGAAGGACCGAAGTAGAGCCGAGCACCGCCGAGACTCGAATCGCCCAGCGGAGCACTGGCTGCTTGCTGCTGTAGATGCCGACGTGCGCCAGATCGCTACCGAGCACTCACCGCCATGACACTCGACGTCTGATAGGCCCTCCCGCTACGAGCTCAGGCGCTGCGAAATGAGCGCAAAGCGATGTCGTGAACCAAGACACCCGATCTCCGCCAGACGTGGCACCAACCGGGACTCGCTGGTAGCCACGTTGGTAGTTACACGAAAAACCGGTGACGACTCGACACCACTCAAGCCGCCAGATCGCAGGCTGGGCACCGAGGTCATTGATGACCAGCAGCGCGCCTTCACCGTCGAAAAGCCTCGAGATCGATTTGCGCATCCCGCGCCCTCCCCCGGTGACGATCGCTACTCGCCCATCCAGTAATCCAATAGTCGGCTCACCTTTCTTGTCGGGGTGGTCCCGCACCGGCGGGCCGCGGCGCGCAGCGCCAGCCCTGCGTGGCACCGCATCCTTTGGAGACTATGCAGCCACACCCCCTGCGTTGGGCGCAGCAGGCGGCACACGCGAAAGGGTGGGGCAAGCCGTCGACGACCCAACCCAACTTGGTCTTGCCAGGCCCGCTGGCGCGCGGCAGGGGTTAGATTGCCCGCGCGCCCCCAATGAATCGGCGCATGGCCATGTGAAGCGGTCATCAACGCACAGCGCCCGCCGTGACCGGATCGGGGTGATCCGGCCGCGACGGGCGCGGGTCGCTCTCCTGCAATCGAGATACCTATCTGCCTATACGCCTATCTGTCTTCTTTCGGTCACTTGGTGCGGCCGGGGGCAGTCTTGTCGAGCCATACGTCGGCCATGTACGGCCGGGCGTACTGCGGGTGGGTGTATAGGTTGTGCACATAGGGCTGGGAGACCAGCAGCCCGGTGTACTGCATGCCGAAGATCGGGTTCGCGACATTGCTGACGATGTACTTCGAGATCTCCTGGAGCTTCTTCTCCCGGTCGCCCTTGGTGATGATGCCGCGCTGCTCGGTGATCATGGCGTCCAGCTTCGGGTCGTTGACGTTGAACCAGTTGCGCGGGCCGTCGGACTTGTAGTCGGCCTGCAGCCACTCGTCCGGCGTCAGGAACCCGGTCGCCAGGCCGTAGCCGATCGAGTAGCCCTTGGCGGCGAACGTGGAGAAGAACGTTGCGTAGTCCAGGACCTTCAGCGTCACGTTGATGCCGACGTCCTTGAGGTCCTGCTGGACCCACTGCGCCTGGTTGGTGATCGAGGGGCCGTAGCCGTCGGTGGTCATGAGCTCCACATCGAAGCCGTTGGGGAACCCGGCTTCGGCCAGCAGCTTCTTGGCCGCGGCCGGGTCGTACGGGATGGCCTTCGCGGCCTCGTCGGCGCTCATCGACCCGAACAGCGTCGAGGGGTAGGCCCCGGCCAGGGCGAATCCCTGGGGATAGAACGTCTGGCCCATGCCGGCGCGGTCCCAGGCCATCGAGACGGCCTTGCGGACGCGGATGTCGTCGAACGGCTTGATCGCCTCGTTCATGAAGATGTGGTTCATCGTCAGGGCGAGCTGAGATTGGACCACAGCATCGGGATTGGTTGAGAGGACGGTGGGCAGCAGCGTGTCGCTGACGCTGCCGGTGACATCAATCTGCTTGGTGCGGAAGGCGGCGATCGCGGCGGCCGGGTCGGCCTGGATGACCACGTTGACGCCGTCCAGGTGGGGCTTCCCGGCGATGAAGTAGTCCGGGTTCTTGATGTAGGTCTTCTGGACCTTGCGGTCCCACTTCTGGATGATGAACGGGCCGGTGCCGATGGCGGTCTGGGCCAGGTCGAACTGCCCGGAGGTGCCCTCGCAGGGCAGAATCTCCATGTAGAAGCTGGCCATCGTCTCGTCGAACGCGCCGTAGGCGGTGTTCAGGTTGAACACGATCGTGTTGGCGTCGGGGGTGTCCATCGAGGCCACGACGTCCATCAGGTTCTTCTGCACTCCGGGCAGTGTCTTGATCCGGTTGACCGTGCAGACCACATCGGCGGAGCTGAACAGCCGGCCGTTCACCGGCGCGACATTCTGGAACTTCACGCCCTTGCGCAAGTTGAACGTCCACTTGAGGCCGTCCTGGGAGTGATCCCACTTCTCGGCCAGGTCCCCGTGCACGCCCATCGAGCCGAACGCGATGTCCCGGCCGACGTCGAACTCCAGCAGCTTGCTGTAGACGATGCCGGAGATCGCCGCGTGGGTGAACGCCGTCGCCGACTTGTGCGGGTCGAAGGTCGGCGAGTCCGACGAGTCGTTGACGGTCAGGATCCCGCCGTTCTCGGCCGGGCCGTCTGCCGGCAGCTCGCCGTTGATAATCGTGTTGGCCTCCGGCGCCTCCGTTCCGCCGTTGCCCCCGTCGCCGGAACTGCCGCCGGAGCAACCGGCCACCAGCGCGAGCGCGATCATCATTGACCCCGCTGCTGTTGTGGATCTGCGCATGGAAGTAACCCCTCTCGCCGGACGTCCGTGTCCGGCTCAAGCCGAGTCGACCGTCGGGCGACAGCTGACTGCGCGGTCGTGAGGCCCGCCTGCCGCGAGTGTGGGCGCAATCACAGGTAATAAATACCCGTCGTCACCAAATCGTTATACGTCCTATGCGCTTCCCCTTGCCAACAGGACGGTCGTGGGCGTAGCGGCCCGCCCGACGTTGGGTGACGCCCTCAGATCGAGCTGCCTCGCTAGACCGCCCCGAATCAGGACCGAACATTGTCTGCGCGCATTTATCGACGGTCGCTCAAGCGTCGCCGAGTCGCTGCCAACGCGATGGTCGGTCCGGGACTCTGTATCGCGCATCCACCAGCAACAGACGCACCGAGACGGCACCGGCGTTACAGGCGCGCGCCAGTGGGGTCGCGACGGCCCGCCCGAAAGTAGCCAGCCATCCGAAGTCGCTTCAGCGATCCGATGAGCCTCTAGGCGAACCACCGTGAACAAGATAGCGTCCGAACTGGCGTCGGAACGGCGCTGCGGTTCGGGAGTGGAGACGACGATGTCTGAGAAACTAGGCCTGCTGGTGCTGCTCGAGGCCAAGGCCGGTAAGGGAGCCGAGCTCGCGGAGATGCTCGGCGGCGCGCTGGATCTCGCTAACGCCGAGGCGGGCACCGTCAGTTGGTACGCCTTCAAGACCGGGGATGACACCTACGGCATTTTCGACACATTCGCCGATGACGACGGCCGGAAGGCGCACCTGGGCGGCAAGATCGCCAAGTCGCTAGGCGCGATGAGCGAGCTTCTTGCCAGTGCGCCCGACCTCCGGTTCACCGAGATCCTCGCCGCCAAGTAGCAGGCT
>JAOPVO010000088.1 GCA_025966155.1 Pseudonocardiales bacterium | reverse complement strand
GCCCTGCTCGCTCTGGACGATTCCCTGCTGTGCGAGGCGGAGCTGCTGGTCGTCGCGCGGGAGTGGGAGCGGCAGGACCGGTTCGTCTCGGCCCGCCGCAACGTGCTCTACGCCGCCCTCGGCGCCTGCGACGGGCCGAGGTGGGCCGGGCAGCCGGCGGCGTCCGGGCCGCAGGGCTGGCTGGAGCTCGTCTTCAAGGCCCGCACCCGGTCGCTGGCCGGGTCGACCGGGATGTCGAACACCGCCGCCGCCCAGCGCCTCGACGCCGCCACTTTGCTCACCGGCCCGCTGGCCGACACCGGCGCCGCGCTGGAGCAGGGACTGATCTCCGAGGGCTGCGCCCGCCTCATCGCCCGCCGGGTGTCCGGCATGGACACCGACACCGCCCTGGCCATCCAGTACGCCGTCCTGGGCGCGGCGCCGGATCTGACCCACGCCCGCCTGGACCGGCTGCTGCGCCGGGAGATCGCCCAGCGCGCCTCGATGGAGGAGCAGGGCCGCAACCGCGCCGCCCGCCGCGCCCGCAAGGTCAGCCCGCCCCGCCCGCTGGCCGGGGGGATGAGCTGCCTGGAGGTCGTCGGCCCGGCCGAGGACGTCGCGGTCCTGCACACCGCCATCTGCGCCCTCGGCGACGCCACCATGGCCGCAGCGAAGGCCGCCGCCCGCGAGCCCGCAGCCGAAACTGGGCTCGCTGCCGCGGCGGGGATGGAGGGCATCGACGCGCACCGGTTCGACGCCCTGATCAACCTGGCCTGCGGCGTGCTCGCCGACGACGATCTGCCCCAGCGGCACGGCCGCCGCCCCTCGATCCAGATCGTCGTCCCCGCGGCGACCCTGCTCGGGATCAGCGACGCGCCGGGGGAGCTGGACGGGTACGGCCCGATCGACGCCGACACCGCCCGCGCCATCGCCTTCGACGGCACCGCGACCTGGCGGCGGGTCCTCACCGACCCCCAGGGCCGGGTCCTTGGAGTACGGGCAGACCACGTACCGCCCGCCGCAGGCATTGAAGGACCTCATCATCGCCCGAGACCGGACCTGCACCGGGCCCGGCTGCTCCACCCCGGCCCGGATGTGCCAGATCGACCACATCGACCCGTTCCCCAACGGCCCGACCGCCGCCTGGAACAACGACGCCAAATGCGTCACCGACCACGCCCTGAAAACCGCCCGGCTGTTCGACTCCGCCCGCGACCCCGACACCGGGGCCACCGTCTGGACCGACCGACACGGCACCACCTACACAAGGCCGCCCGAGACCCTGCCCCAGGCCGAGGACTGCGACGAGCGCCTAGCCGCCATCACCGCCGCCCTGCGCCAAGGCCGCCACCGCGTCAGCCGAATCCGGGCGGCCGAGCGACGTGGCGGGCGAGTCGCCGACCCAGTACCGGTGATCGACGACGACCCACCGCCCTTCTGAGAAATCCAGTCGCTGGTTCGGGAGCGAGCCGCGACACTCCGTCCATGGCAACAACGCATTGGCCGCTGACGGGATTGGCGATCAGCACGCCGACGCTGTCCCTGCGCATGCCGTCCGGCGATGACCTCGAGGCGCTGGGTGAGCTGGCGGCGCAAGGGGTCCACGATCCGTCGGTGATGCCCTTCCTGTTCCCCTGGACCGATGCGCCACCGGCGAAGCGGGCCCGGTCGACTATGCAGTACCACTGGCGCAGCGCCGGGGAGTGGAAGCCGGAGGCGTGGTCGCTCAACCTGGTTGTCGTCGTGGACGGTGAGATTGCGGGGACGCAGGGGATGCAGAGCCGCGACTTCGCGATCACCCGGGAGGTAAACACCGGATCCTGGCTGGGCCTGCGCTATCAGGGCCGTGGAATAGGAACCGAGATGCGGCAGGCACTCCTCCATCTCGCCTTCGACGGATTGGGTGCGACGAGCGCAGTGTCCGAGGCTTTCCTGGACAACCCGTCGTCGCTGCGGGTGTCCCGGAAGCTGGGATACCGCGACGACGGCATCGAGCGGCAGGCGGTGAGGGGCAAGGCGGTCACCGCCCAGCGGCTGCGACTGGACCGCGAGGCCTGGGAGCCGCGGCGGCGGAGTGACATCGACATCGTCGGCCTGGCCGATTGCCGCGAGATGTTCGGCCTGTCAGCAGATCCAGAGCGCACTGTCGACGATTCTTAGCCTACCCGTGGACACTGTCGGCGTGAGCGACGAGGCACCTAAAGGCGAGGCATCTAAAAGCGCCGCATCCAAAAGCGCCGCATCCAAAAGCGGCGCATCCGAGAGCGGCACGTCCGATAGCGGCACGTCCGGCAACGGGCGAAACGAGACCGGCACCGTCCGATCCCGACTGTGGCGCGGCGGCAAGCTGATCGAGGAGGACTTCCCCTTCGAGGACATCTCCGATCACATCCGCGACGAGGGCAGCCTCGTCTGGGTCGACCTATGCGAACCTGACCACAAGCGGCTGCTGTCCCTCGCCGACGAGCTTTCCCTGGATCCCCTGGCCGTCGAGGACGCGATGTCGCACGGCGAGCGCCCGAAGGTCACTCGCTATGCCACCCATCAGTTCCTGACGTCCTACGGCGTGAAGCTCGTCGACGCCGGTGAGGACGATGCCGCGTTGGGCCGTACGCGCCTGGTCAAGCAGCGGGTGTCGGCCTTCGTGCTCCCGCACGGCATCGTCACTGTGCGCGGGTCGAACTTCGACATGGATGAGGTCGTCCAGCGCTGGGACGACAACAGCGACCTCATCCAGTACGGCGTCGGGGCGCTGGTGCACGGGCTGCTGGACGTCATCGTCGACGGTCACTTCATCGCCGTCCAGTCCCTCGACGACGCGATCGAGCAGCTCGAGGACGACCTCTTCGACGACGATCTGCCCAACGGCGCGCTCCAGCGCAGCACGTACTCGCTGCGCAAGCAGCTGGTCGAGCTGCGCCGCGCCGTCCTGCCGATGCGGGAGGTCGTGAACGCGATCCTGCGGCACCGGTCCGATATCCACGCGCCGGCCGAGCTGAACTCCTGGTACGACGACCTTTACGACCACACCCTGCGCGCCGCGGAATGGACGGAGTCCCTCCGCGACATGGTCAGCACCATCTTCGAGACCAATCTGTCCCTCCAGGACGCGCGGCTGAACACGACCATGCGCAAGTTGACGTCCTGGGCCGCGATCATCGCCGTCCCAACCGCTGTGACGGGGTTCTTCGGCCAGAACGTGCCGTACCCGGGGTATCAGAGCGAGGGTGGATTCGTGTTCAGCCTGATCGTCATGGTCGGGCTCGGCTTCGGGCTGTATCTGGGCTTCCGGCGCCGGAACTGGCTCTGACCCGAGCGTGGATTGCGACGCTCCCGGCCGGTGAGCTCCGGGGCCTACGATGATTCGTCGGCCGCAACGAAGCGATGACCGAGCGACCTATCGAAGGTGAGCCACGAATGAGCGAGCAGTCCGCGAAGGCGCAAATCGGAGTGACTGGCCTGGCGGTGATGGGCCGGAATCTGGCCCGGAACCTGGCCCGCCACGGCTTCCCCGTTGCGCTGCACAACCGCAGCGCGGAGAAGACCCGCAGCCTGGTCGCCGACCACGGCGACGAGGGCACCTTCATCCCCAGCGAGTCGCTCGAGGACTTCGTGGCCTCGCTCGCGAAGCCGCGCGCGATCATCATCATGGTCAAGGCCGGCGACCCCACCGACGCCGTGATCAACGACCTGATCCCGCTGCTGGACGAGAACGACATCATCATCGACTGCGGCAACGCCCACTTCGATGACACCCGCCGCCGCGAGCACGCGCTCAAGGAGCACGGCCTGCACTTCGTCGGCTCCGGCGTCTCGGGCGGCGAGGAGGGCGCGCTGCTCGGCCCGTCGATCATGCCCGGCGGCTCGAAGGAGTCCTACGAGAAGCTCGGCCCGATGTTCGAGGCCATCGCGGCCCAGGTCGACGGCACGCCATGCTGCATCCACATCGGCCCCGACGGCGCGGGCCACTTCGTCAAGATGGTGCACAACGGCATCGAGTACGCCGATATGCAGCTCATCGCCGAGGCCTACGACCTGCTGCGCGAGGGCCTGGGCATCACCCCGGCCGAAATCGCCGACATCTTCCGCGAGTGGAACGAGGGCGACCTCGAGTCGTTCCTGATCGAGCTCACCGCCGACGTCCTGGCCCACGTCGACGCCGAGACCGGCAAGCCGTTCGTCGACATCGTGCTGGACCAGGCCGAGCAGAAGGGCACCGGGCGCTGGACCGTGCAGAGCGCGCTGGACCTCGGCATCCCGATCACCGGCATCGCGGAGGCCACCTTCGCCCGCTCGCTGTCCGGCCACGCCGACCAGCGCGAGGCCGCTCGCGCCGCGTTCCCGTCGATCAGCACCGGCGAGGCGTGGGCCGCCAATGACCGCGACGCGTTCGTCGAGGACGTGCGCCGCGCCCTCTACGCATCCAAGGTCGTCGCGTATGCGCAGGGCTTCGACCAGATCCAGGCCGGCAGCGAGCAGTACGGGTGGGACGTCGACCCCGGCGCCATCGCGATGATCTGGCGCGGCGGCTGCATCATCCGGGCCCGCTTCCTCAACCGCATCCACGAGGCGTACGAGAAGAACCCGCAGCTGACCTCGCTGATGGTCGACCCGTATTTCGCCGAGGTCGTCACCAGCGGCGCCGACAGCTGGCGCCGCGTCGTGGCCGATGCCGCGCGCACCGGCGTCCCCACCCCGGCGTTCTCGTCGTCGCTGGCCTACTTCGACGCGCTGCGCCGCAACCGCCTGCCCGCCGCGCTGATCCAGGGCCTGCGCGACAACTTCGGCGCGCACACCTACCTGCGCGTCGACAAGCCCGGCTCGTTCCACACCTACTGGGCGACGGACGACAAGTCCGAGGCCCCCGCGTAGTCGACGGGCGAACTGGCGATGGCGCGCTTAGCCCAGACCGCGGGACTGACCGACATCCAGCGCGACATCCTTGCTGTTGTCCGCGATTTCGTGGATAAGGAGATCCTGCCCAACGTCCGCGATCTCGAGCGGGCGGATGAGTACCCCGAGCAGATCGTGGCCGGCATGGCTCAGATGGGGCTGTTCGGGCTGACCATCCCCGAGGAGCACGGCGGTCTGGGCGAGTCCCTGCTGACCTATGCGCTGGTCGTCGAGCAGCTCTCGCGCGGCTGGATGAGCATCTCGGGCGTGCTCAATACGCATTTCATCGTCGCCTATCTGATCGCGCATCACGGCACACCCGAGCAGCAGGCGCACTTCCTCCCGCGGATGGCCGCGGGGGAGGTGCGCGGCGCGTTCTCGATGTCCGAGCCCGATCTCGGCTCCGATGTCTCGGCCATCAAGTCCCGGGCCGAGGCTGACGGCAACGGCGGCTATACCCTGCACGGGCAGAAGATGTGGCTGACCAACGGCGCGCGATCCGGCGTCGTCGCGACACTGGTGCGCGATGACCAGGGCGCCGATTCGGTCTACCGCAACATGACCACGTTCCTCATCGAGAAGGAGCCCGGGTTCGGCGAGGTCCGTCCGGGGCTGTCGATCCCGCGCAAGATCGACAAGATGGGCTACAAGGGCATCGAGACGACCGAGATGCTGCTGGACGGCGTCGCGCTCACCGATGACGACGTGCTCGGCGGCGCCGAGGGCCGCGGGCAGGGCTTCTACAAGATGATGGACGGCATCGAGGTCGGCCGCGTCAACGTCGCCGCCCGGGCCACCGGCATGGCGATCCGCGCGTTCGAACTCGGCGTCGCCTACGCCCAGCAGCGCTCGACGTTCGGCAAGAAGCTCTATGAGCACCAGGCGATCTCATTCTCCCTGGCCGAGATGGCCACCAAGATCGAGGCTGCGCACCTCATGGTCATCAACGCCGCACGGCTGAAGGACTCCGGGCAGCGCAACGACGTAGAGGCCGGCATGGCCAAGTACTTAGCCAGCGAATACTGCTCCGAGATCGTGCAGGCGTCGTTCCGCATCCACGGCGGGATCGGGTACTCGATCGACTCGGAGATCGAGCGGCTGATGCGCGAGGCGCCGTTCCTGCTGATCGGCGAGGGCACCTCGGAGATCCAAAAGATGATCATCAGCCGCGGGCTGCTGCGCGACTACCGGATCTAGGGTGGGCGGATCTGACGTGGCCCACGACCTCGACACCGCCCAGAGCTGGCTATTCGTCCCCGGGGACCGGCCCGAGCGGTTCGACAAAGCAGCGGCGACCGGCGCGCACATCGTCATCCTCGACCTCGAGGACGCTGTTGCGGCCGACGCGAAAGCCGCGGCCCGGGCGCACATCGTCGACTGGCTGAACGCCGGCAACCACGCCGTCGTCCGGGTGAATGCCGCCGCGACCGAGTGGTTCGCCGACGACCTCGCGGCGCTGGCGGGCGCATCCGGGCTGCTCGCGGTGATGCTGCCGAAGGCCGAATCCGCGCCCGCGGTGTCCGACACGGGCCTGCGGGCCGGCGTCCCCGTCGTCGCGCTGGTCGAGTCCGCCGTCGGGATGCTCCGTGCCGCGGAGATCGCGTCGGCAGCCGTCCGATTGGCCTTCGGCTCCTTGGACTTCGCGCTGGATATCGCCGCCGACCATGATGACGACCGCGCGCTGCTGCTGGCCCGGTCGACGCTGGTTCTGGCGTCCCGCGCCGCCGGGCGGGCGGCGCCGATCGACGGCGTCACGATGTCCTTGGATGATCCGTCGGTGACGATCCGAGATGCGGCCAGAGCGCGGCAGCTCGGGTTCGGCGGCAAGCTCTGCATCCACCCTCGCCAGGTTGCCGCCGTCCATGACGCGTTCCAGCCGTCGCCCGAGCAAGTGGCGTGGGCGCACGAGATCATCGCCACCTATGGGGATGGCGCCGCTGGCGCGGTGCGCTCGACCGGCGGCGAGCTGATCGACGCGCCGGTGCTGCGCCGGGCCCAGTCCATTCTCGAAAGGCTCCAGCTATGAACCGCCAGGTCATCGACGGCTATCTCGACCCGGCGCCGGCGCTGGCCCTGGCCGGCGTGCTGGGCGTCGACCCGCCGGACATCGACGCGGGCGATCCGCTGCCCTTGCTGTGGCACGGCGCCTACCTGCTCCCAAGCCCCAGGCAGGACGAGCTCGGCGACGACGGCCACCCGCGCGATGGCGTCCCTTCCTCGCCCGCGCCGGGTCTGCGCCGGATGTTCGCCAGCGGCTCGGTGTCATCGGTGCGGGCGCTGCGCTTCGGCCAGCCGGCTCGCCGTACCACCGAGCTGGTGGGGACGACGACCCGCGAGGGCCGTACCGGCACGTTGATCTTCGCCTCGGTGCGCAGCACGATCGAGCAGGACGACGAGGTGGCCGTCATCGACGACCAGACGCTGGTCTACCGCGCGCCCAGCGGCGAGGCCGCGCCCGCGCCGGAGCCAGTCGACCTGCCGCCCGTCGCCGCCGGGGCCAGCGCCCGCGTCATCGAGCTGGACCCGGTGCTGCTGTTCAGGTTCTCCGCGCTGACCTACAACGCCCACCGGATCCACTACGACCGGGCGTACGCCACCGGCGTCGAGGGCTATCCGGGCCTGCTCGTGCACGGCCCGCTGCAGGCGCTGCTGATGATCGAGCTGGCCCGGGCGCAGGCCGGTCGCCCCATCGAGCGCTTCGAGTACCGGCTCAGCTCGCCGCTGTTCGACGGCCAGGACGCGCGGGTCACGGCCACCCCCGGCGACGACGGCATCGCGACCGCCGTCCACGGCGCGGCCGGCCAGCTCACGGCGTCCGGGATCGCGGTACCCGAATGACGGGCGTGCTGGACGGTCTGCGCATTGTCGAGGGGTCGGCGTTCATCGCCGCCCCGCTCGGCGGCATGACGCTGGCCCAGCTCGGCGCCGACGTCATCCGGTTCGACCAGATCGGCGGCGGGCTGGACTACGGGCGCTGGCCGCTCGCGCCGGATGGGCAGAGCCTGTTCTGGGCCGGGATGAATAAGGGCAAGCGCTCGATCCAGCTCGATCTGCGCTCCCGGGAGGGGCAGGAGCTGGCCGCCGCGCTGGTCACGGCCCCCGGCGAGGACGCGGGTCTCTTCCTGACGAACTTCCCGCCGCGGGGCTGGATGGACCCGTCGCGGCTGACGGCGGCCCGCCCGGATCTGGTGATGGTGGTCATCAGTGGGAATGCCGACGGCTCCAGCGAGGTCGACTACACCGTGAACCCCGCAACCGGCTTCCCTCTGGCCACCGGCCCGCGCGGCTTGAACGAGCCCGTCAACAGCCTCCTGCCGGCGTGGGATATCGCCTGCGGCAACCTCGCGGCGGTCGGCCTCCTGGCAGGGGAGCGCAAGCGCCGCCGCACGGGCGAGGGCAGCGTGATCCCGCTGGCGCTGTCCGATGTCGCCTTCGCCATGACCGGCCACATGGGCCGCATCGCCCAGGCCCACCTGGGTCAGGGCACACCGGCCAAGGACGGCAACTACCTCTATGGCGCGTACGGCAACGACTTCGCGACGCGCGATGGCCGACGCGTCATGGTCGTCGGCCTCACCGCGCGCCAGTGGTCGGCGCTGGTCGAGGTGACCGCGCTTGCCTCTTCCTTCGAGGCCCTGACGGCCGAGGGCCATGACCTGATGACCGAGGGCGGGCGCTACGTGGCCCGGGAGGCCATCACCGCCGTCCTCGCGCCCTGGTTTGCCGCGCGCGATCTCGTCGATGTCGAAGCGGCCTTCGCCGGCACCGGTGTCGCCGCCGGCGTCTACCGGACGTTCGAGCAGATGCTGGACGAGGACGACCGCGTCTCGACGGAGAACCGGCTGTTCCAGGGCGTGAACCACCCTGGCGTCGGCGCGTACCTGATGCCCGGCAGCCCGCTGCGCTTCCCCGACGCAGGGACGCCGCCCCCGTCGAGGGCCCCGCTGCTGGGCGAGCACACCGACGAGATCCTGGCCGGCATCCTCGGCCTGGACGCCGCGGCGATCGGGCGCCTGCATGACGCCGGCGTTGTGGCGGGTGCGGCATGACCGCCGCTGTCCTTGATTCGCCGACGGTGGTAGCCGCACCGCCGCGCCGGTCGCTCATCTTCGCTGCCACCGGATTCTTCGTGCTGATGATCGCCGGCGGCGCGCCGAGCCCGCTGTATTCGATCTACCAGAAGGAGATCGGCTTCTCCGCGGGCACTTTGACGGTAATCTTCGCTATCTATGCAATTGCGCTGCTCGTCGCGCTGATGATCATCGGGTCGCTGTCGGACTACATCGGGCGACGGCCCGTCCTGGTCGCCGCGCTCCTGCTCGAGGCCGTCAGCATGGCGCTGTTCCTTCCGGCGCACAGCGTCTGGATGCTGCTGATTGCCCGCTCGGTGCAGGGCGTGGCCACCGGGGCGGGTGTCGCGACATTCAGCGCGGCCCTCATCGACACCGCGCGGCCCGGCACCAAGGTCGCGGCGATCGTCAACTCGACGTTCCCCAGCTTCGGGCTCGGCGTGGGCGCGCTGGCGGCCGGCGCGGCCATCAAGTGGTCCGACCGTCCGGCGGACACGGTGTTCCTGGTGCTGGCGATCGCGTTCGTCCTGCTGGCCGGCCTGGCCCTGCTCCTGCCGGAGACCGGCCCCGTCCGTCCGGGAGCCCTCGGCGCCCTCCGCCCCACCATCGCCGTCCCGCCCAATGTGCGTGGCCCGCTGATCCTGTTCACCCCGACGCTCATCGCCATCTGGGCTGTGGGCGGGCTGTTCCTCTCCCTTGGCGCATCGCTGGGCACGGTCGTCTTCGGCCTCAGCGGGCCGTTCGGCGGCGCGTCGGTCATCGCCGCCATGACGTTCTCCGGCTCCATCGCCGTGCTGATCCTCCGGGCGCGGCCGGCATCGGTCGCCACCGGCGCGGGCTCGACCGGGCTGATCCTGGGCCCGGCGCTGCTGCTGCTAGCGCTGGCCACCACCTCCACGCCGGTGTTCCTCGTCGGCGTCGTCATCACCGGGGTCGGGTTCGGCGGGACATTCTTCGGCGTCATCCAGACGATCGGTGCCCTCGTCGAGCCGGCGCAGCGTGCGGGCGTCTTCGCGATCGTGTTCACCATCAACTACCTGGCCTTCAGCCTGCCGGCCGTGGGTGCCGGGGTGGCCAGCCAGCACTTCGGGCTGCGCGGCACCGTCGAGGTGTACGCGGTCCTGGTCATGCTCCTGACCTTGGCCACGCTCGTCGCCCTGCGCGTGCGCAGTCGCGCGCCCGCGCTCGACCCCGCCTGATCACGCCACCCTTGGGAGGAACCGACATGGGCATCTTCAGCCCCGGATTCACCGGACGCCCGCGCAAGGCCAGCGAGGATCTGCCGCCGGGTCAATACCTGACTAAGGACTTTCCCGTGCTGTCGGCCGGCCCGACGCCGCGCATCACCAACGACCAGTGGGAGTTCACCCTCACCACCGAGACGGGCGAGAAGCGCAAGTGGAACTGGAAGGCCCTCCAGGCCCTGCCGATCGAGACGATCAACACCGACCTGCACTGCGTCACGCGCTGGTCCAAGCTGGGGACGACGTGGCGTGGGGTGTCCATCGATGCGCTGCTGGCCGACGTCGACACGTCAGCCCAGTTCGCGATGGCCCTCTGCTACGGCGGCTACACAACCAACCTGCCCCTTACCGAACTGCTGGACGGCAAGGCGTGGATCGCGTTCGAATATGACGGTTCCCCGCTGCACGCCGAGCACGGCGGCCCGGCCCGGCTGCTGGTGCCGCACCTGTACCTCTGGAAGAGCGCTAAGTGGATCGCCGGCTTGCGGTTGATGGACCGCGATGCGCCGGGATTCTGGGAGAACCTCGGCTACCACAATCACGGCGACCCGTGGCTCGAGCAGCGCTACTCGGAGGCCTGACCCCTTCGTGGCAGTCACCTGGCAGATCGCGACCGTCGTATCCATCCGACGGGAGACGGCGACGGCCCGCACGATCGTCCTGCGCATTCCCACGTGGCGCGGCCATATCGCGGGCCAGCATCTGGACGTCCGTCTCACCGCGGACGACGGGTACACCGCCGTCCGCTCATACTCCATCGCGTCGTCCTATGACGCCGCGACCTCGGATGCGCACGATGTTGAGCTGACTATCGAGCAGATCGAGGACGGCGAGGTGTCGCCGTACCTGGTCACGCACCTGAGCGTCGGCGATAGCGTCGAGGTACGGGGGCCGATCGGCGGCTGGTTCGTCTGGCGGCCGCAGCAGACCGAGCCGATCCAGCTGATCGCCGGCGGGTCCGGAATCGCGCCGATCATGGCCATGGTGCGGGCCTCGACGGCTTTGGTCGCCGAGGGCGCGATCGCGCCGCTGCGCCTGCTGTACTCCGTCCGGAGCCCCGCCACGGCGATCTTCGCCGAGGAGCTGCGCGGCCTTGACGCCAGGAATCTCGTTGAGGTCACGATGGTCTACACCCGCGGCGGGCCCGAGGGCTGGCCGCGCCGGATCGGGCGGGTCGACGCCGCGGACATCGTGGTTGCGTGCTGGCCGCCCGACGCCAGTCCGACCTGCTACGTCTGCGGCCCCACCGCGTTCGTCGAATCCGCTGCTGGGCTGCTGGTGGAGGCCGGTCACCTGCCGGACTTGATCCGAACCGAGCGCTTCGGATCGGTGTAGCCGCACCGAGTTCCCGTATCGCCCGTTCGTCGGGCGCGCGTCGTCCCCTGTTCGCCTCGAAGGCGTCGGCACAGCGGGCGGCTGCCTGATTCTCAGCGCATTAACGCTCACTTCCAGCTCTACAGCGATGTGGTCGGCGCGCCGGTCCGGTGGCGTCTACTCAGCGGCAACAACCGCGATATGGGGCGTGGTGCCGAGGAGTACGCCGACTCTTCGGCCTGCCTCGACGCGATCGCCGATCTGCGCGGCTTGATCGGCGGCCTGCAGATCGTGCTCAAGCCGGCGCCGCCCCTGCAGTGGGCGTGGGGGCTCCGGCAGCCCACCGGCCAGGTGTTCGCGACCAGCGGCTACTCCTACGACCGCCAGCTGCGCTGCGAGCAAGCCGCCCTCGCGTTCGTGCGCAGCGCGGCCGAGGCCCCTATCAACTCGTCGGTCGCGTTCTTCGGCCTGCGTCGACGGGCGTGAGGGTTGTGCTGTTCTTAGGGGGCGATTGGTCCCCTGTTCACCGCCGCGCTGCAGCCTGTACGCCGCGCTCGCATCTGATGTGCCAGTGCAACCCGCCGAGCTCGACCTCCCGCGTGAGCTGGGCGGCTCCCGGTCGCCGTCGGACCGGATCTTCGAGTTCACGGCCCGCGGCATCGGCATCATGGTTCTGGGGATCACCGGCTCCATCGGCGTGTTCCTGGCCTACCAGGCATACCCGACTATCCAGCGTTACGGCCTCGGATTCTTCACTGAGAGCGCGTGGTCGCCGGACCAGGGCAAGCTGGGCATCGCCGCTGTTCTCCTCGGGACGTTCTCCGTCGCGTTCGTGGCCCTGTTCTTCGCATTCCCCCTGGCATTGGGCACTGCCCTCTACATCAGCGAGTACGCGCCACCGAGATTCAAGTCGACCTGCGTCTCGCTCATTGACCTGATGGCCGCTGTACCGAGCATCATCTACGGCCTCTGGGGTTTCTTCCTCCTGCAGCCGCACGTCATTCACGTGTCGAGGTGGCTGCATCAGAACCTGAGTTTCATCCCGTTCTTCAAAGTCGAAACCGATCCCGACGCGGCCGTGTGGGCCCAGACCCGCTACACCGCCTCGGCGTTCATCGCCGGCATCGCCGTCGCGATGATGGTGCTGCCCATGGCCTGCGCCGTCATGCGCGAGGTCTTCTCCCAGACGCCGGTGGGGGAGAAGGAGGCGGCCCTCGCACTGGGATCCACGCGGTGGGGCATGATCCGCGCCGTCGTCATCCCGTTCGGCCGCGGCGGGATTATCGGCGGCACGATGCTCAGCCTTGGCCGGGCGCTGGGCGAGACGATCGCGGTGGTGCTCATCATCTCCCCGGCGTTCGTGATCAAGCCCCGCATCCTCGAGGTCGGGACGAACACCATCTCCGGGCTGATCGCCGGCCGGTTCGGCGAGGCGACGAGCACTCAGCTGTCCGCGCTGCTGACCGCCGGATTCGTGCTCTTCGTCATCACGCTGCTCATCAACACCCTTGCCGCGATCATCGTCAGCCGGGGCCGCAGCGGCGCCGGCACGGACATCTGAGGGCCACCGGATGACCTCGACCCTGGTGCGGCCGCTTGGGGTTCTCCCGATGGCGGACGTGCCGCGCGTATTCCAGCGCCGGACCGCCGACGACATCGCCTCGCTGGTGGGCGCGGCGATCGGATCGCTGGCGTTCGTGTGGCTGTGCTACACGCTGATACTGCCGTTCAGCGGCCGGATGGGGTTCGTGGCCTGCTGGTACGGGCTGTTCCTGGCTATGTATGCGCTGGTCACCAGCCTCTCCAATCCCGGACCCGTCGTCCGGGACCGCCTCGCGTCGGCGATCCTCCACTCCGCGGCCGCCGTGGTGCTCGGGGCGCTGGCGTCGACGGTGATCTTCACGTTCTATCGCGGCGCGAAGGCGCTGCCGCACCTCAACCTCTTCACCGAAGACATGGCGGGGGTCCGGCCGCAGGACAACCTGAAATCCGGCGGCATCCTGCACGCCATCGTCGGATCGCTCATCGAGATCGGCCTCGCGGTCTCGGTCACCTTGGTGCTGGGCGTCGGCACGGCGGTCTACATGACCGAGGTAGGCGGCCGGCTGGCGCGGGTGGTGCGGACCGTGGTCGAGGCCATGACCGCACTGCCTTCGATTGTCGCCGGTCTCTTTATCTATAGCGTGCTCATTGTTGCGCTCCATGTGCCGCGCAGCGGCATCGCCGCGGCCACCGCGCTGGCGGTCATGGGCCTGCCGATCATCGCCCGCACCGCGGATGTCGTGCTCCGGGTCATACCGAGCGGCCTGCGCGAGGCGAGCTATGCCCTCGGCGCATCGCGCTGGCAGACCGTGTGGCGCGTGGTGCTGCCCACCGCCCGGCCGGGCCTGGCCACCGCGCTCATCCTCGGGGTCGCGCGGATGGTCGGCGAGACATCGCCGGTCCTGCTGACGTCCGGTTCATCGACCTTCCTCAACGTGGACCCGTTGCACAACGCCATGAATTCGCTTCCGCTGTTCATCTACAGCACCGTCCGCAGCGGCGAGCCCACCGCGATCGCGCGCGGGTTCGGTGCGGCCAGCGTGCTGCTCGCACTCGTCCTGCTCCTCTTCATCATCGCCCGCCTCATCGCCCGTCAGTCAGTCGGAAGACGATGAGCGGCTCCCACCCCTCGAAGGGCCATGTCTTGTCCCCCACGCGCCTGCGGGCCCTTGTCGCGCTGATCGCCGCGGCGTCACTATCGGCTATGGCGGTGCTATGCGGCTCGAGTGCGTCTGCCGCGCCGAGCGACACCAAGATCGAGGGAACCGGCTCGAGCTGGTCGGCCAACG
>JAOPVO010000215.1 GCA_025966155.1 Pseudonocardiales bacterium | reverse complement strand
CCGGGCATGGGCGGGTGCTCCTGTCGTCGGGGGACGCTGTGCGCAAAGCGCGAGCGCGCGCCTGCAAGAGTAACGACCGTGCAGCTGGGACTCGTCACATCCGACGCGGCGGCGGGCGCGCGCGCCGCGGATCGGCTGCTGGCCGCCGGCGCGCAGGGCGTTGAATCGGCGGTCCTTGCGCTCACCGGCGACCCGGTTTCGGACCGGCTGGAGCTGGATCGGGTGCTCGATGCGGTGCAGGGCCGGCGGATCGCGCTCGATCTGCCGCTGGGCGATCTGGCCGCGCTGCTGCACCGGCTGATGCGCCGGGGCGAAGTCGAGACGGCGGAGACGGCGGTGCTGGGCCCGCGTCCGGCGTCGCTGATCCCGCTCGGGCTGCCCTGCGATCCGTCGGCCGCGGCGCGGCTGGCCGTGCACGGGCGCGCCCGGGCCGTCGGGCTGCTCAAGGACGACTCCGGCGGGGTGCTGATCGACAGTGCGCAACTGACGGCCTGGCCGGACGCGTCCGGAGCCGTCGCGAAGCACTTCTGGCTCCGGGCGTACGTGGACGACACCCCGGTCTCGGATGGGACGGCCACCGCCCTCACCGTCCAGCGAATCGGGCCGAACCGGCTGCGGGCCACGACGCAGCGCCCTGGTCTGCTGCGCCGGGCGAGGGTCGTGGAGGGCCGGGCGCTGCAGCTGGCGTGCGACGACGCGCTGATCGTCAGCGATGGCGTCCCCCGCGAGCGGTCGCGGGACAAGCGCACGTGGTGGGGCGAGCCGACCTACTGGCGGGTCGCGCTGCCGTGAGCGTCGAGGCGCAATGACCCGGTTGTGGGACGTTGCGGCAGTTGATCAGCCGTAACGTCCCAGAAGTGGTCGGCGGAGGATGTCGAGAACACCCGGGCCGCTCCGTCCCAGGGGCAGCTGCGGCCACCGGGGCCGCGCAGATGCGAAGGAGATCTGAGATGAAGTACCTGCTGCTCAAGCACTACCGGGGCGCGCCCGAGGCCGTCAACTGCGTGCCGATGAACGAGTGGACACCGGCGGAGGTCGACGCCCACATCGCGTACATGGGCGATTTCGCGACCCGCCTCGAGGCCACCGGGGAGTTCGTCGACGGCCAGGCGGTCGCACCGGAGGGCACCTGGGTCCGATCCGACGGGGAGGGCCGCCCGCCGGTGACCGACGGGCCGTTCGCCGAGTCCAAGGACCTCATCGCCGGCTGGATGATCATCGACGTCGACACCTACGCCCGCGCGATCGAGCTCGCCGGCGAGCTGTCGGCGGCCCCCGGCGCCGGCGGCGAGCCGATCCACGAGTGGCTCGAGCTGCGCCCGTTCCTGACCAATCCGCTGACCGTCGAGGGCTGATCCGGGACGTACGGGGCGGATCGAGATGGACGAGCGGCTGCTGCGCGAGCTGACGCCGGCGGTGATCGGCGTCCTCGTCCGCCGCGGGGTCGATTTCGCGACGGCCGAGGACGCCACGCAGGAGGCGCTCCTCCAGGCGGCACTGACCTGGCCGGACGGGACGCCCGCCGATCCCAAGGGCTGGCTGGTGACGGTGGCCTGGCGCAAGTTCCTCGACATCGCCCGGTCCGACGTCGCCCGGCGCGATCGGGAGGAGCGCATCGAGGCCGAGCCGGCGCGCGGGCCGGCCGGGGACGCCGACGACACCCTCCAGCTGTTCTTCCTCTGCGCGCATCCGCGACTGAGCCCGTTGTCGGCGGTCGCGCTGACGCTCCGGGCGGTCGGCGGCCTGACCACCCGGCAGATCGCGGCGGCCTACCTCGTTCCCGAGGCGACGATGGCGCAGCGGATCAGCCGGGCCAAGCGGACGGTCGGCGATGTGCGCTTCGAGGCTCCGGGCGACGTCGCCACCGTGCAGCGGGTGCTCTACTTGGTGTTCAACGAGGGCTACACCGGCGACGTCGACCTCGCCGCTGAGGCGATCCGGCTGGCCCGCCAGCTGGCGGCGATGGCCGACGACGAGGAGACCGCGGGGCTGCTGGCCCTGATGCTGCTGCACCCCGCGCGGCGGCCGGCTCGGACGGGGGCCGATGGCCGGCTGGTGCCGCTGACCGAGCAGGATCGCACGCTATGGGATACCGCCCTCATCGCCGAGGGCGTCGGCATCCTGCAATCGGCACTGGCCCGCGACCGGCTCGGGGAGTTCCAGGCCCAGGCCGCGATCGCCGCCCTGCACGCCGATGCGCAGCAGCCCGATGAGACGGACTGGGTGCAGATCGTCGGCTGGTACGACGAGTTGCTGCGCCTGACCGGCAGCCCGGTGGTGCGGCTCAATCGGGCGATCGCCGTGGGCGAGGCGGACGGGGCCGCGGCCGGCCTCGCGGCGCTCGCCGCTGTGGACGCCGCGATACCCCGCCGCACGGCCGCCTCGGCGTACCTCCACGAGAAGGCCGGCGACCTCGCGACGGCGGCCCGGCTCTATGCCGCCGCCGCGCAGGCCGCCCCGAACCTGGCCGAGCGGCACCACCTCACGCGGCAGGCCGCCCGGCTGGGCCAGGCCCTGCGCAGCTAGAGCGGCGCAACCAGACCGGGCGCAACCAGGCCGGGCGCAGCCAGCCCGGGCGCAACCAGGCCGGGCGGAGCCAGCCACGCCCGGTTGTGGGACGTTGCGGCGCACAGTCCGCCGCAACGTCCAGCGTGGCGCTGGCGCTCAATCCGCCCGTCCCGGTGACGGTCACGGTGTGCACCCCGGCATCGGTGGGCGAGAGGCAGACCAGCGAGGGCGTCACCAGGATGGTCTGGCGCCTGCGATACCCCGTTGAAGACGTACGTGTACTGCTGCTCGGGCGGCGGGAGCGTGATCAAGTCGGTCAACCGGCGCATAGGTAACAGCGAGTGGAACGATACGAGAACTGGCTCAGCGACCGAGGATGCCCCGGGCCGTCGGGTCGCAGTCGTCCAGCAGGGCCGCGGTCCGCTCGACCTCGGCGGTCTCGCCGATCGCCTCGGCGGCTGTGCCCAGCGCGGCGATCGCCCTGAGGACA
>JAOPVO010000044.1 GCA_025966155.1 Pseudonocardiales bacterium | reverse complement strand
AGAGCCAGAGCGGCGCCGTCAGGACCGCCCCCGCGATCACCGACACCTTGAGCCGGGTGGTGAGCCCGCCGAGCGGCTCGGTGAACACGAGGTCGCAGTTCTGGGCCTTGATCCCGGGGAACCGCTGGTCGTAGGGGAGGTCGCAGTACGGGGCCTTGAGGACATCGAGGATGCGGTTGTAGAGCAGCCAGCCGACGACCGCGCCGACCCCGATGATCACCAGCACCTTGACGATGCGGTTCCGCAGCTCGCGCAGGTGATCCAGGACCGGCATGCGGCCCTCGGGATCGTTCGGGAGCGACTGCCTGTGGTCGGCGGCCCGGGCGCGGGCCGCCCCGCCGGGCAGCAGGCTCGACAGCGCCGCGCGCAGCGCCCGGAGGAACCGCAAGAGGCCTCGGACCACCTGTCAGCGGCCGGCTATATGACGGGCGGCGGCGATGCGCTCCTGCGCCGAGGCAAGGTCCTGGCCCACGGCGGCGAGTTCGCCGGCGACTTCCAGCAGCCGGGCCTGATCGCGCTTCAGCCGGGCGGCCTTCCAGCGCAGCTCGTAGCCGCAGAACACCAGGACCACGGCGGAGACGAGCAGCGCGATTCCCCACGCGAGCAGCACCGGCCATCCGAACACGAGCCGAACTCTACTGAGCGCGCGCCCCATAGGCCGACAGCGCGTCCGACGCAGCCCGATCCACGTCGTCGGCGAGCCAGCCGGGGGCGAGCACACGGGCCTCCCCGCCGCCCCCGAGCACCAGCGAGCGGACCCAGGCGGGGTCGGCGACGCGCAGGGTGACGATCCGCACCGGCGGGTCCCCATCGATGTCCTCGACGGTCTCGCATGAGTAGTACTCGGCGACCCACCGCAGCGACGGGCCGAGCTGGAGGCGCACCAGCAGGTGGTCATCGGCCGGGGCGTAGATGCCTCCGCGCAGGTCCCGCGGGGCGGCCTCCTCGGGAACGGCGGCGGGCTCGGCCAACGGGACGAGCTCGTCGATGCGGTCGACCCGGAACAGCCGGGTGCCCTCGGCGGTCCGGCACCACGCCTCGAGGTAGCTGCGCCCGTCGGCCACGATCATCCGCATCGGATCGACGATGCGCAGCGTGCTCTCGTTGCGCGAGGGCACGAAATAGCGCAGCTGCAGCGCCACGCCGGACTCGAGCACGGACTCCAGCACCGCCAGCGTGGCGACGTCCGCGCCGAGGTCGATGCTGACGGCGTCAGCCGCCGCGTCCACCCCGCTGGCCGCCGTCTCGACCTTGGCCAGCGCCCGCTCGACGGCCCCGCGCTCGATCAGACCGGGCAGGTCCGACAGCGTGCGCAGCGCGACGATGACCGTCAGCGCCTCATCTGGGGTGAGCCGCAGTGGCCGGGACATGCCGGCGTCGAACACGACGGAGACCGAGTCATCGGTGAATGACAGATCGACCAGATCGCCGGGGCCGTGTCCGGGCAGCCCGCACATCCAGAGCAGCTCGAGATCGCGGCGGACCTGCGATTCGCTGACATCGAAGTCGTTGGCCGTCTCGGCCAGCGTCACGCCGGGGTGGGCGACCAGGTACGGGACCAGCGTGAGCAGCCGGGTGACGCGGTCGCTGGTGGAGCTCATGCCGCACCGACCGAAGCGGAGACGCGTCGCAGCCGGGCAATGACGGCGTCGACGAGCTCGGGCGGATCGAGCGCCACTGCGGCCGCGCCGGCCGAGGCGACCTGGCGGGCCAGCCACTCGATATCGCTGTATTCGATGGTGAGCTCGTCGCCGGCATCGGTGGGCACGCTGGCGGCAGACATCCGGCGCAGGTGGTCGATGCGCTGGCCGCGGACGCGCACACGGGCAGTGCGGACGGTCTCGGGCCCACGGGAGGACACCACGGCCAGGAGGTCGACGCGGGCAGGCCGCTCAAACGACTCCCGCTCGCCCAGCGGGCGCACGGCGCCGTCGACCCGCGATAGGCGGAACGAGCGCGTATCGGCCCGGTCGAGGTCGTGCCCGACGAGGTACCAGCGCCCGCGCCAGGACACGACGCCCCAGGGCTGGACGCGGCGGGCCTCGCTGTCGCGCGAGCCGGCCTTGACGTAGTTGAAGCGCACCGCCTGGCGGGCCCGGACGGCGTCGAGCACCGGCGGCAGGGCGGGGTCGCTGGCGTCGACGTGCGGGACGGTCCCGGGCAGGGCCGCCTCATCGAGGGTGACGCCGGCCGCGCGCAGCTTCAGGAGCGCGCCATGCGCGGCCTGGCCCAGCGCCGCCGACTGCCAGAGCCGGATCGCGAGGCCGACGGCGGTGGCCTCCTCGGGCGTGAACTCGATCGCCGGCAGCTCGTAGGTGCGACGGGCGATGCGGTAGCCATCATCGGTGTCGAAGTAGCTGTTGCGCCCGGTCTCCAGGGGGACGCCGAGATCGCGCAGCTCGCCCTTGTCCCGCTCGAACATGCGGTGGAACGCCTCATCGGCCCGGGCGCCGCCATCGTTCGGCTCGTAGCCGGGCACAGCGGTGCGGATCTGCTCGGCCGTCAGATACTGGCGGGTCGACAGCAGGCAGAGAACCAGGTTCACCAGCCGTTCGGCCCGCCGCGCTGCCATGTCCTCGAACGTAGCGCGACTGCGCCGCGGCGTGTCGGCGCCCCGCCGGGACTGCGCGTCGGCGCCCCGCCGGGATGCGGCCAGCAGGGGCTCGCCGGGCGTCTCGGGCACGCCCGGACGCTACCCTCCGGCGGTGATCCAATGGCGGGCAGGACGCGTCGTCGCCGTCGGACGGGCCTGGCCCGGCGCGACGGAGCTGGATGTGCAGCTGGACGCGCCCCTCGGCGGTCGGGCGCAGATCCGTGCCCTGGCCTATCCGGCGCTGGTGGGCGCTCCCCAGCCCGGCGATCGGGTCCTGCTGAACACCACGGCCCTGTCTCTGGGCCTGGGCACCGGCGGGTACGCGCTGGTCGTGGCGCTGCCCGACCGACTCCCGCCCGATGCGCCGCCCGGCCCAGGCCACCTGGTCAAGGCGCGGTACACGCCGCTGCAGGCCACAGTGCTGGGCGTCGACGAGCAGGACTCGCCGCATCACGCGACGATCGCCGCGGCCACCGGGATCGACGCGATGCCGGTCGTGGTCGCCGACCTCCACTCGGCCCTGCCGGCGGTGCTTGCCGGCATCCGCGCCGACCGGCCGGACCTGCGCGTCGCCTACGTCCTGACCGATGGCGGGGCGCTGCCGATGTGGTACTCCCGCACCGTCGATGCCCTCCGGGCGCAGCTCTGCGGGACGGTCTCCACCGGCCAGTCCTTCGGCGGCGATCTGGAGGCCGTCACCGTCCACACCGGCCTGCTCGCCGCGCGGCATGTGCTGGAAGCGGACATCGCGATCGTCACGCAGGGCCCGGGCAACCTCGGCACGGGCACGCCCTGGGGATTCTCGGGCGTGGCGGCCGGGGAGTTCGTCAACGCCGTGGCGGCGCTCGGCGGGCGGCCTGTGGGGGCACTGCGCATTTCGGACGCCGATCCCCGAGAACGGCACCGCGGGGTGTCCCATCACGCGCTGACCGCCTTCGGGCTGGTCGCGCTCGCCGCGGCCGACCTCGTGGTGCCCGAGGGCATCGACCCGGATCTGGCGCAGCGCGTCGACGACGCCCTAGGGCAGCTACCGCCCCGGCATCGCATCGTCCGCGTCGATACGGCCGGCCTGCTCCAGGCGCTGCAGTCGTCCCCCGCCGGCCTCTCGACCATGGGCCGCTCGCTGGCGGAGGACACCGCCTACTTCCTGGCGGCGGCCGCCGCCGGCCGCCACGCCGCGTCGCTAGTGCCGTAAGCCGGCTATCTACATTGAGGCGATGAGCTTCTCGACGCGCTCGTCGACCGACCGGAACGGGTCCTTGCACAGCACGGTGCGCTGCGCCTGATCGTTGAGCTTCAGGTGCACCCAGTCGACGGTGAAGTCCCGTCGGCGCTCCTGGGCGCGGCGGATGAACTCCCCGCGCAGCTTCGCCCGGGTGGTCTGCGGCGGGATGTTCTTGGCCCGGAAGATGTCGAGGTCCGGCACCACCCGCTCGACGGCGCCGCGGGCCTCGAGCAGGTAGTACAGGCCCCGCGTGCGCAGGATGTCGTGGTACGCCAGATCCAGCTGGGCGATGCGCGGGGAGGACAGCGGCAGGTCGTGCTTGGCCTGGTAGCGCTGGATCAGCTGGAGCTTGGTCGCCCAATCGATCTCGCGGTCGATCGTGCTGAGGTCCCCGGTGTCGACGGCGTGCAGCGTGCGGCCCCACAGGTCCAGGACCTTGTCGGTGGTGGGGTCGCTGCCGGTGCGGGCGATGAAGTCCACGGCCTTGTTGTAGTACTCACGCTGGATGTCGAGGGCGCTGATCGTCTTGCCCGAAGCGAGCTGCAGCAGCTTCTGCCCGGTCATGTCGTGCGAGACCTCGCGGATGGCCCGAATGGGGTTCTCCAGCGCCAGGTCGCGGAACGGCAGGCCCGCCTCGATCATCCGGAGCACGATGTCGGCCGAGGCGACCTTGAGCAGCGTCGTCCACTCGTTCATGTTCGAGTCGCCGACGATGACGTGCAGGCGCCGGTACCGCTCGGCGTCGGCGTGCGGCTCGTCCCGGGTGTTGATGATCGGGCGGCTTCGGGTGGTGGCGCTGGAGACGCCCTCCCAGATGTGCTCGGCCCGCTGGCTGACGCAATACACCGCGCCGCGCGGGGTCTGAAGGACCTTCCCGGCGCCGCAGATCAGCTGCCGCGTCACCAGGAACGGGATGAGGATGTCGGCCAGGCGGCTGAACTCCCCGTGCCGCCCGACCAGGAAGTTCTCGTGGCAGCCATAGGAGTTGCCCGCGGAATCGGTGTTGTTCTTGAAGAGGTAGATGTCCCCGGCGATGCCCTCCTCGTGCAGGCGGCGCTCGGCGTCCAGCAGCAGGCCCTCGAGGATCCGCTCCCCCGCCTTGTCGTGCACGACGAGGTCGGTCAGGGAATCGCACTCGGGCGTCGCGTATTCCGGGTGGCTGCCGACGTCCAGATACAGCCGGGCGCCATTGCGGAGGAACACATTGCTCGACCGGCCCCACGACACAACCCGGCGGAACAGATACCGGGCCACCTCATCGGGGCTCAGGCGCCGCTGCCCTCGGAAGGTGCACGTGACGCCGTATTCGTTCTCGATGCCGAAGATTCGCCGCTGCACGCTGCCCACACTAGGCGCGTGCGAGTTCGGGTAGGGGGACGCCATGACTGACTGGTCGGACCTCGGCACCGCGAAGAAACCACACCGGACCCAGGCCGAGCGGCTGCGCCCGCCCGGCGCCACCGACGAGGCGGTCGAGGCGGTCGGCAAGCTGTCCGAGGCGATGGAGAAGATGGAGAACGCGCGCGGCCATCTCTTCGCCTTCCATCAGCTGTCCGGCGCCACCGATCTCTCGCTGCAGGACGCGGTCGGCGCCCTGCGCAATGCGGGCTTCGCGCCCCTTGCCGACGCGATCACCGAGGTCCTGGTTGGGCGCGATGTCATCGCCGGCCGATGGACGTACCAGCTGATCGAGGACTACGAGGACAACTACGCGTCGGTCTTCCGCGAGGTCGAGCGCCGGGTGCGCGCCGAGGTGATGGACGGGACCCGCCACGTATTCGAGGCCGAGATGCAGCTGGACGAGCAGCGGCCCACCTAGAAGCGGGCGCTACTCGGGGTCGACGGCCTCGGGGGCGGCGGGCAGATCGGGCTCCGGCCCGCCGGCGGGCTCGGCCGCATCGAGGGACTCGGTGGGGTCCTCGGTAATGATCGCCGCGGCGTCGGCTTCGGGAGCCGGCTCCGCGGGCTGCGGCAGCAGCTCCGTGAGGGCCGCGCCGGTGAGTCGCTTGAACTTGCGGGTGCCGCGATTGCGGTCGAGCACGGCCACCTCGAGCTGGGACGCCGGCAGGTCCCGCGCGGCGCCGGCCTCGGCGCCCACCGAGGCCAGGGCGGAGACGGCCAGGGCCAGCGCATCGGCCAGAGTGAGCAGCGGGCGGTAGGTGTCGCGCAGGCGGGTGGCGATCAGGTCGTTCTGGCCGCCCATGACCAGGAACCCGCGCTCATCGGCGATCGTGCCGTCGTAGCTGAGGCGGTAGATCTGGTCCTGCGCCGGGTCGTCGCCGATCTCGGCCACGCAGAGCTCGACCTCGTAGGGCTTGGCCTGCTCGGTGAAGATCGACCCGAGGGTCTGGGCGTAGGCATTGGCCAGCGCGCGGGCGGTGACATCGCGTCGGTCGTAGGAGTAGCCGCGAAGGTCCGCCAGCCGGATGCCCGCCACCCGGAGGTTCTCGAACTCGTTGTACTTGCCGACGGCGGCGAACCCGATGCGGTCATAGATCTCGCTGACCTTGTGCAGCGCCGACGATGCGTTCTCGGCGACGAACAGCACGCCGTCTGCGTAGGTCAGCACGACGACGCTCCGCCCGCGGGAGATGCCCTTCCGGGCGTACTCCGAGCGGTCGCGCATGACCTGCTCGGCCGAGGCGTAGAACGGCATCGACATGTAGCGAGCTCCCTAACAATAAGGTGACTAACGATGGGCGGGGCGCGTCAGGCGCCGAGGCGGCCGGTCCGGCTGGCGATGACGCCCTGGACGATCGTGGTGAGCGTGGCATCGTCCACGCGCCGCAGGCCCGTGCCGGTGGCCAGCATGACGATCGGGAAGATCCCGCGCACGAGGTCCGGCCCGCCGGTGGCGCTGTCGTCATCGGCGGCGTCGTAGAGCGCCTCGATGGCGATGCGGATCGCCGTGTCGTCGTCGAGGCCGGGCGACCACAGCTTCTTGAGGGCGCCGCGGGCGAAGATCGAGCCCGAGCCGACCGAGGAGTAGTAGTGCTCGACCGAGCGGCCGCCGGTGATGTCGAAGCTGTAGATCCGCCCGGCCGGGATAGGCGCCTCGGCGTCGAAGCCCGCGAACATCGGCACCACGGCGAGGCCCTGCATGGCCGCGCCGAGGTTGCCGCGGATCATCGTGGACAGCCGGTTGGCCTTGCCCTCCAGCGTCAGCTGGGTGCCCTCGATCTTCTCGTAGTGCTCGAGCTCGACCTGGAAGAGCCGGACCATCTCCACCGCGATGCCCGCGGTGCCGGCGATGCCGACCATCGAGTACTCGTCGGCCGCGAACACCTTCTCGATGTCGCGCTGGGCGATCATGTTGCCCATCGTGGCGCGCCGGTCGCCGGCCATCAGCACGCCGCTGGCGGTGGTGAGGGCCACGATCGTCGTGCCGTGCGGCGCGATGTCCTGCGCCGAGGGCGCGTACTGGGTCGAGGCGGTCATCCGGTGGCGCGATCCGGGCAGGAGGCCAGGCGCGGCGTGGGCGACGTACTCCACGAAGGAGGACGTGCCCGGGCCAAGCGCCCCGCGCAGGGAGTCGCTGCTGATGCCGCCGCTGCTCACTGGCCGCCCTTCTGGACGTAGGAGCGAACGAACTCCTCGGCGTTGGACTCGAGCACCTCATCGATATCGTCGAGGATCGCGTCGACGTCGTCGGAGAGCTTCTCGTGCCGCTCGGCGACATCGGACGTCGCTTCCGTCTCGACCTGCTCCTCGGGCGCGTCGTCGCTCTGGCGGTGCGCGCGGGACTGCCCGCCGGTGTCATGAGTTGCCATGGCGATCTCCCCTTGGTCGAAGTGCTTGCTCCGACCCTAGTCACCGGTCCCGACAGCCGGGGCCGCGCACCCCGCGCAGGCCAACGGGTCGAGGTTCTAGGGTTTCGGATATGACCGTTCCGGCTGTGCTCTCGCTGGTGACCCTGGGCGTCTCCGATGTCCCCCGCGCCACCGCGTTCTACGCTGCCCTCGGGTGGCGGGTCTCCTCGGCGTCGGTGCCGGGCGAGGTCACCTTCCTCGACATCGCCGGCTCCCGGCTGGCCCTCTGGGGCGATGAGGAACTGGCGAAGGACGCAGGCACCAGCCCGCCGCTGCCCGCATCGTTCCGCGGCATCACCCTCGCGCTGAATCTGCCGACGCGCGAGTCCGTCGACGCGGCCATCGCGGGGGTCCTGGCCGCCGGGGGCAGCGCGGTGTCGGCGGCCGG
>JAOPVO010000038.1 GCA_025966155.1 Pseudonocardiales bacterium | reverse complement strand
ACGACATGGGCGCGAGCTACCGCTCAGCGATCTTCTACGTCAGCGACGACCAGAAGCTGGTTGCCGTCGACACAATCGCCGACGTGGACGCCTCCGGCATCTGGCCGGGCAAGGTCGTCACCGAGGTTGTCGCCGCCGGCCCGTTCTGGGAGGCCGAGGACGAGCACCAGGACTATCTGGAGAAGTACCCGAACGGCTACACCTGCCACTACCCGCGCCCGAATTGGACGCTTCCGCGCCGCAGCGAGACAGTCGGCATCTAGCTGGAATGAGCTAGCTGAGCCGAGCTAGCTGAATCGATCCATGATCGAGGCGTCGGCGAGACGCGACAGGCTCTCTCGGACCGAGCGGGCCCGGGTCTCGCCGACGCCCTCGACGGTCTGTAGATCGTCGACGGTGGCGGCCAGGAGCTTCTGCAGGCCGCCAAACTGCTCGACCAGTCGCTCGATGACCGCGCCGGGCAGCCGCGGGACCTGCGCGAGGAGGCGGTACCCGCGCGGGCTGGCCGGCCCATCGAGGGTCTCCGGGTTGGCGAATCCCATGGCCCGGGCGACGGTGACGAGGTCCAGGAGCTCATTGCTGGTCAGCTCGTCGAGGTCCGCGAGCACCTTCTCCACGGGGCGCGCCCGCTTGGCAGTGGGCAGGTAGTCCCGGGCCAGCAACTCGCGCTCGGCGTCGACGCCGGCCATGAGCTCGTTCATCTGCAGCGAGAGCAGCCGCCCATCGGTGCCCAGCTCCACGATGAACCGCAGGATCTCGTCGGCGATGCGGCGCACCATCTCCAGGCGCTGCGTGACGACGGTGGCGTCGCGCACGGTGACCAGATCCTCGATCTCCAGCGCGGACAGCGTGCCGGCGACCTCGTCGAGGCGGGACTTGTAGCGCTCGAGCGTCGCGATGGCCTGGTTGGCGCGGGACAGGATCGAGGCGGAGTCCTCGAGCACATACCGACGGTTGCCCACGTAGAGACCGATGATCTTCATCGACTGCGAGACCGAGATGACCGGGAAGCCGGTCTGCGTCGCCACGCGCTGGGCGGTGCGATGGCGTGTGCCGGATTCCTCGGTCGGGATGCCCGAGTCGGGCATCAGGTGCACGGCGGCACGGACGATTCGGGTGCCGTCGGTCGACAGCACGACGGCGCCGTCCATCTTCGCCAGCTCCCGGAGGCGCGTCGCGGAGAACTCCACATCGAGGCTGAACCCGCCGGTGCAGATCGACTCGACGACGCGGTCGAAGCCGGCGACGATGAGCGCGCCGGTGTTGCCGCGCAGAATCCGGTCCAAACCGTCCCGAAGGCTCGTGCCGGGGGCAACCGAGGCGACAACCGCGCGCAGGGTGTCGTCCCGCTCGTCCAATGCCACGGCCAAAGTGTAGGGCTCGCCGGTGGGGATTTCGTTACGGCGAGTTTCAGGAGCCGACTGCACGCAGGGCCGAGCGGCGGGGATTGCCGCTGTCCTTGCTGAGCTCGTCCATTCGGTGCAGCGCCTCGCTGATATGGGCGACCGTGATGATGCGCAAGCCCCCGATCGGGCGCACATCGCTGTCGGCCGGCACCAGCGCTATGTGGAAGCCCAGCCGCGCCGCCTCGGCCAGGCGCTGATTCGCCCCCCCGACCCGCCGGACATCCCCGGAGAGCGTGACCTCGCCGATCGCGCAGAGCGTTGCCGGCAGCGGCAGCTCCCGAGCCGCGGAGGCGATGGCCAGGGCCACCGCGAGGTCCGCGGCCGGGTCGCTGACCTGGATGCCGCCGACGGTCGAGGCGTACACATCGCTGTCCCCGGTGCTCATGCGCCCGTGGCTGGCCAGGACCGCCAGCACCATGGCCACCCGCGACGAGTCCAGATCGTTGACGGCCCGTCGCGGCGACCCGCCGTAAGCCGAGTGCGTCACCAGCGCCTGGATCTCGGTGACCAGCGCGCGCCGGCCCTCGTGGGTCACTGTGACGCAGGTGCCGGGCACCGGGCGGGGCCGGTCGGCGACGAAGAGCCCGCCGGGATCGCTGACGCCCACGATGCCGTCCGCGCGCATCTCGAAGCAGCCCAGCTCGTCGGCCGGGCCGTACCGGTTCTTGATCCCGCGCACCAGTCGCAGCGCGGAGTGCTTGTCGCCCTCGAAGTGCAGCACGACATCGACCAGGTGCTCCAGCGACCGGGGCCCGGCGATGCCGCCGTCCTTGGTGACGTGCCCCACCAGCACTGTGGCGATGCCCCGCGCCTTGGCCAGGCCCACCAGTGCGCCAGTGACCCCGCGGACCTGCGACACGCTGCCCGCCGATCCGTCTATATCCGGGGTGGTCATCGTCTGCACGGAGTCCACGACCAGCAGCGCCGGGCGGACCGCGTCCAGATGCGCGATCACCGCCGGCAGATCGTTCTCGGCGGCGACGAAAAGAGCGGGGTGCAGGGCACCGATGCGCTCGGCGCGCAACCGCACCTGCGCGGTGGATTCCTCGCCGGTAATGAGCAGCGCCGGCCCGTGGCCGTTGCCCGCGACCTTGGCCGCTACGTCCAGCAGCAGCGTGGACTTGCCGACGCCGGGCTCGCCGGCCAGCAGGATGACGGCTCCAGGGACCAGTCCGCCGCCGAGCACGCGGTCGAGCTCGGGCACGCCGGTAGGCACTGCCTGGGCCGAGTCGAGGTCGATCTCCCCGATCGGGGCCGCGGGCGCACGGACCGGGCCGGCGGTGCGTCCCGATGCCCCGGCGCCGACTCGCGCGGTGGGGTCCTCCGTGATGCTGCCCCAGGCCTGGCAGGCCGGGCAGCGCCCGACCCACTGGACTACCGGTTCGCCGCATTCGGCGCAGGCCAGCCGGCTCGCGGCCCGGCGGGCGGCGGCGGGGGTCAGTGCGGGTGTCATGCGCAGGACGTTAGCCAGCCCCGCCGACAGTTCCGGGAGGCGCGACGCGCAGCATCGAACAGATGATCGAAAGAGATTTAGTGCTCTCCGGCGTTCTCGTCGCCCATGCCGCCCTCGTGGTGCAGGTTGAGGGTGGGGGAGTCGTCGGCGCCGTTCTTGGTGAGCGAGACCGGGACGGCGGCGCTGACGGTGCCAGCGGTCGAGAAGGTGAAGGTCAGCACCGGGGCGGAGCCGCCGCCGATCGGCTCGGTGAGGCCGATGAGCAGGATGACCGGGCGGTTGGTCGAGCCATAGCCGAACTGCACGGCCTGGTTGCTGGGCAGCGTGACCGAGCCGGTCGGGGACACTTTCACCGGTGCGCTTGACGAGAGCGACCCGCTGGGCGCGGCCGACGTGCTCGAGCCGCTGGTCGCGGACGGGTCGACGGTCTGGTTCGGGTTCGACTTGGAGCCTGTGGGCGTCTGGGTGGCGCCGGCAGTAGTCGGGCTCGGCGCTGCGGAGACCCCGGAGTTGCTCGGCGAGGCGCTGGGCGCACCCGGTGCCGCGGCCGTCGGCGTGGCGGCCGCCGTGGTCGCGGCCGTGGTCTGGCTCGCGAGGTAGGAGAGGTACTCCGCTCCGTCGGCGAAGATCAGGACCTTCTGCGCGGCTTCGGTGGTGATCCCGGTGAGGTCCTCGGGCGAGTCGCTGTTGTTGACGATGGTCAGGGTGAGGGCGACGGTGTCGCCCGTTGCCCAACTTCCGGCCTCGGGCGCCTGGATCTGCATATTGCGCAGGGCGATCTCGCCCAGGTCGGCGTTGGAGCCGCCGACAGTCGGGTGCTGCACGGCAGTCTCGGAGATCTGCCCCGCGCCGCAGCCGGCCAGCATTCCGGTGACGAGGACGGCCGCGCCGGCGAGCGCGGCAAAGCGGCTCGCGCGCCGCGCTCGGGCAACCGGGGCCGTGGGTGTGCTGGTCTCGGCGATCACGGCGACGGCTCCTCGGGGGGCGCGGATCGATAGTCGATCCGGGACGATCTCGGGTACTAATCAACTGGGACTGATCTGAATCAACTGCGGAGCTTAGTTGCCGGGCGGGCCTTATCGTGCCGCGGGGCGCCAGGGTCCACTAGGCCGTTAACCCTGGTGCGTACCAGCGGTCCTTGAGGCGCTAAACCGACGGCCGGGGACCGTAGCGCTGCCCGTGTTAGACTCGCTGTGGTGAAAGGGGCCATTGAATGACGTTCGAGGTCGGTGAGACCGTCGTCTACCCGCACCATGGCGCCGCGAAGATCGAGGCTATCGAGACGCGGACAGTCAAGGGCGTGGAACGGCTCTATCTAGTTCTCAAGATCGCGCAGGGGGACCTCACGGTCCGGGTGCCTGCCGATAACGCAGAGATCGTCGGCGTCCGTGATGTCGTTGGGCAAGAAGGCCTGGACAAGGTCTTCGATGTCCTGCGCGCCCCGCACACCGAGGAGCCGACCAACTGGTCGCGTCGCTATAAGGCGAACGGCGAGAAGCTGGCTTCCGGCGATGTCAACAAGGTGGCTGAGGTTGTTCGCGACCTGTGGCGCCGGGACAAGGACCGCGGCCTGTCCGCGGGCGAGAAGCGCATGCTGGCCAAGGCCCGCCAGATCCTGGTGAGCGAATTGGCCCTGGCCGAGGGCACGAACGAGGACAAGGCTGAGATCGTCCTCGACGAGGTCCTGGCCGAAGCAGTCGCGTAGCAGTCCGCATTCATTTCTCAGCATCAACGATGGCGGTGACGGTCTAATGGCCGTTGCCGCCATTGTTGTTGCGGCCGGCGCGGGCACGCGATTGGGCGCCGCGCGCCCCAAGGCCTTTGTCGAGCTCCGGAGCGAGCCGCTGTACGCCCACGCGGCCCGCGCGCTGGTCGAGTCCGGCGCGGTCGATTGCCTCGTAGTTGCCGTGCCCGAGGGTCTCGTCGAGGAAGCCGCGGGCGTGCTCAGGGGAGTCTCGGTGGTCGGGCCCTTCCCCCTGACGGTGGTTGTCGGCGGACCGTCCCGGCAGGCGTCGGTCGCGAGCAGCCTGGCCGTTCTTGGGGCCGAGGTCGACGTGGTGCTGGTCCACGACGCTGCCCGAGCACTTGCCCCTGCAAGCCTCATCCGCGCGGTAGTCGCTGCGGTTCGGGCCGGCCATGATGCCGTCGTGCCGGGCCTGCCCGTGGCCGACACGGTGAAGCAGGTCGGGGATGCCGATGACGCCGGCATCCGCCCCGTGCGGGGGACACTCGATCGCGCGTCGCTTCGGGCGATTCAGACGCCGCAGGGCTTCGGGCGCGATCTGCTCGCCCGCGCGCACCTC